>NZ_CAHJWD020000263.1 GCF_903642095.1 Bathymodiolus brooksi thiotrophic gill symbiont
CAGGGGCGTTGGTTAGTAAGCAGGCGGCGGTTTGGGTTTTGGGGAAGGCGATGACATCACGGATAGAATCGCTGCCAGTCATAATCATAACTAAGCGGTCTAAACCGAATGCCATACCGCCATGAGGGGGGCAGCCGTATTCAAGTGCATTGAGTAAAAAGCCGAATTTATCTTGTGCTTCTTCATCGGTAATGCCTAATAATTTTAATACGGTTTGTTGCATTTCAACTTGGTGAATACGAATAGATCCACCGCCGACTTCGGAGCCATTAATGACCAAATCGTAAGCACGAGATAGGGCGGTAGTGGCAGTGGATTCTAGGGTTTTGGCATCAACGCTGGGTGCGGTAAATGGGTGGTGAATGGCACTTAAAGAACCGTCATCATTGGTATCAAACATAGGGAAATCAATTACCCAAATTGGTGCCCATTTGCAAGTATATAGGTCTAAATCTTTGGCAATTTTCTCACGCAAGTTGCCTAGGGCTTCGTTGACGATTTTAATTTTATCGGCACCGAAGAAAATAATATCCCCTGTTTTTGCATCAACTTTATTGATGATATTTTGGGTTACTTCTGTGCCTAGGAATTTAAGAATAGGGGAGGCGGGACCCTCTTCGTTCATCTTAATATATGCCAAACCTTTGGCACCATAAATACTGACATATTTAGTGTAGTTGTCAATTTGTTTGCGTGAAATATTACTACCACCGGTAATTTTCATGGCTGCTACACGGGAATTTGGATTTTTAGCGGGTTCGGCAAAAACTTTAAATTCAATATTTTCAAGCAATTCATCAATGCCGATAATTTCAAGGGGGATACGCATATCGGGACGGTCAACACCGTATTTGTCCATTGCATCGGCGTAAGTAATGGTTGGGAATTTATCGCCTAAATCAACATCAATGACTGATTTAAACAGCCCACGAGTCATTTTTTCCATCATTGCCATGATTTCGTCTTCGTTCATAAATGAAGTTTCAACATCGAGCTGGGTGAATTCTGGCTGACGGTCGGCACGCAAATCTTCATCCCTAAAGCATTTTACGATTTGGTAATAGCGTTCAAAACCCGACATCATTAATAATTGCTTAAATAATTGTGGCGATTGCGGTAGTGCAAAAAACTCACCCGGATAAGTGCGTGAAGGCACTAAATAATCGCGTGCACCTTCAGGGGTTGCTTTGGTTAAAAATGGGGTTTCAATGTCTAAAAAATCATACTTTTCCATAAAATCACGCATATAGTGTGTAACTTTTGAGCGTAAGCGCATGCGTTGTTGCATTACATTGGTGCGTAAATCTAGAAAGCGATATTTGAGGCGCACTTCTTCCGAAGTGTCCACGGCATCGATTTGAAAAGGCACTGGTTTAGAGGCGTTAAGAATTTCAATGGTATCAGCAACGATTTCAATCTCGCCTGTTGCAAGTTTTGGGTTAATAAGATTGTCATCTCTGGCAATGACATTACCGCTAATTTTTAACACAAACTCGTTGCGAATGGTTTCAGCCAAAGCAAAATTTTTGTTATCTGGGTTAATGACGACTTGCACAATGCCTCGTTTGTCGCGTATATCCAAGAAAATCACACCGCCATGGTCACGGCGACGATTTGTCCAGCCGAAAATTTCGACGGTTTGGTTAATATGTTCTTTGTTTAGTTCGCCACAATATGTTCTCATTTTTAATCCTTTTTTTTAATGTTGTTCTGGTGTTACTACGCCAGTAGAAATAATCAGTTTAAACGCTTCATCGACATGCATATCCAATTCAATAACCTCTTTTTTTGGTAGCATAATAAAAAATCCAGAGGTTGGATTGGGTGTCGTTGGCACATAAATATTAACAATATCTTTGCCAATTTTTTGCTCAATTTCACCGTGATAATCCCCTGTTTGAAAGGCGATTGTCCACATACCTTTGCGTGGATATTCAACCAATAATGCTTTTTTAAAACTATTGCTAGAAGGGCTTAATATCGTATCTGACAATTGTTTTAAGGCGTTATAAATTCCACGAAAACCCGGAATTTTATTCAGCAATCCATCCCACAGTTGCAGTAATTTATGCCCAATAAAATTGTTTACCAACATACCTGTGATAAGCATAATAATTAAGATTAAAATAATGCCAGAACCGGGGACGATGTTGCTGAATTCTAGCAATGTTTTTGGTAGATATTGTTCAGGTATTATGCCGTCAACAAATTCTAAAAAGAATTTAATAAGAACTATGCTCAACCCTAATGGAATCCAAAAAAGCAAGCCAGCTATAAAATAGTTTCTGAGTTTTTTTAACACTTGCGTAACGATATTTTCAAATAGAAAATCATTTTAAACTTTCTCCCTCTCTAAGTGTTAGGATTTCACAGCCGTCTTTTGTAACCAGAATTGTGTGCTCCCATTGAGCAGAAAGTGAGCGGTCTTTAGTTGTTACTGTCCAACCATCTAGTTTGGAAGTGGTAACTTCAAACCCACCGAGATTAATCATTGGCTCAATGGTAAAGGTCATACCTGCTTCAAGAACGGGGCTAACATCAGATTCTCCATTATCATAATGCACCACTTGTGGTTCGGTGTGAAACATACTACCGATGCCATGTCCGCAATAATCACGCACAACTGCACAATTACTTTTAATTGCGTGTGCACCAATTGCCTTGCCAATTTCGCCCAAATGAATACCGGGTTTAACCTTTTCAATGCCAATATACAAACACTCTTGTGCAATACGGCAAATGCGTTGTGCCTTGACGCTGGATTTGCCGATAATGAACATTTTGGAGGTGTCGCCGTGATAGCCGTTTTTAATAACAGTGATGTCAATATTGACAATATCGCCTTTTTTTAGCGTCTTTTCGCTGGGAATGCCATGGCACACGGTGTTGTTAACACTGGTGCAAATTGATTTTGGAAAGCCATGATAATTGAGTGGTGCAGGGATGGCATCTTGAACATCGACAATATAATCATGGCAAATTCTGTCTAATTCTTCAGTGCTAACACCTGATTTAACATAAGGTGTAATCATATCCAACACAGCAGCTGCCAAACCACCAGCAATGCGCATTTTTTCTATTTCAACAGTGGATTTAATATCAATTGACATTTGCTTTTCTATTTTGAATTCTAGCGATGCGTTCTTTAAGTGGTGGGTGTGTAGCAAACAACTCACCACCAATGCCGAATATCATAGCGTGGGCGTATTCTTTAGAAGAAGGATTTTCCATTACACTTGACTTTCCTCCATTTTCCAGCACTTCAAAGGCCTGCACCAAACCTTCAGGATAACGCGTAAATTGCACCGCAGAAGCATCAGCTAAATACTCTCTTTGTCTGCTCATAGCGGCTTGTAAAATCCTGCCAAGCCACACAGTGAGTGCACCAATAATGCCAATAATGGCTGCCATAGCAAACATAACCAATTTGGCACGCCCATCCATTCTACGATTATACATCGCATTATAAAAGATGAATCTTGCTAAAAAGAACAGTGCGGTAAAGCCAAAAACAAAAGCAGATATTTGAATATTTAATTTAATATCTTGATTGGTAATATGCCCTATTTCATGTGCAATAACACCCGAAAGTTCGTTGCGGTTAAAATTGTCCAATGCCCCTTGGGTAATAGCGACTATGGCACTTTTGCTAGATTTTCCAGCGACAAAAGCATTGATACCTTGTTCTGGAATAAGATATAAACTGGGGGTTGGTATACTGGCTGCCAAGGCTTGTTCGGTAACAATATTTAAGGCTTGTTTTTGTGCCAAAGAATCAGCCGTATCTTCGTTTAATAGGCTGCCACCAAAAGCAAGCGCAACTTTGTGCCCATTTGATTTTTTGACAAAGCCAAATACCGTGGTCAAACCTTGGACAATAAAGGCAATTGCAGAAAAACCGATTAAAATTTGAATGTGTTTGTCATCAAAAGCACGAATATTACTGGCAATAAATTTTTGTCCAAAACTATATTGCTCATAACCAGGTTGATAAAGCTCTGCCAAATTAAGCCCAACTGCAAGAGTCCAACCGATTAAAAAGGAAGAAACCAATAGTAATAAAATATACAAAAACCAGATAATTCGGCTATTTTTTCTAGCACGGTCTTGGTGTTCTCTAAAGTCCATATTTATTTAAAAATCACTATTTAAATAAATCTTTTGGTGCTTCGTTAAGTTGTTGAATGTTTTCGTTAAATTCTAAATTTTGTGCATTAGCACCAAAACCAAACATCCCTGCAAAAATAACATTGGGAAAAGATTTTTTGTATTCATTAAATTTTTGCACCAAATCGTTATAACCTTGACGAGCACTAGCAATTCGATTTTCTGTTGAAGTTAATTCTTCTGCTAATTGCATCATATTTTCACTGGCTTTTAATTCTGGATAATCTTCCATTTTTAAATTAAATCCACCCATTGCCCCTTCTAATGCCATTTGTGAACTTGCCAGCGTTGCCATTGTGTTGGCATTAGTTGGGTTGTTTTCAGCCGCTTGCGTTGCCTGTAATAATCCAGATCTTGCTTGCGTTACCGCCATCAGTGTTTCTTTTTCATGTGCCATATACTTTTTGGCCGCATCAACCAAGTTACCGATTAAATCCAAGCGCCGTTTGAGTTGCACTGAAATTTGTTCAAAACCATTTTGGTATTGCGTTTTATAAGACACTAAATTATTATAAATTTTAACAATCCAAATAATCAAGATCCCAATAATTGCAATTAACAACCAATTTTGTATTAAGAAATCCACATTTAACCCCTTTTGAAAAAATAATTATTTTGAATTATACTAGAGTTCTTTATCTAATATAACTCAACTTCACCAGCCTGAAAACCTCTAACAACTTTTTAAAATTTATTATGTAGACCTTTGTTTAAAAAATACAAAAGGATTAAAAGTATCTGTATTTGTGGGTTTTTAATGACATAAGCTGTGCTTATTTTTGAGTTGGGAAATAAAGAAAAACCCTTGTTCATAACAAGGGTTAGTTAGATGGTGCGCCCTAAACGATTCGAACGTTTGACCTACGGCTTAGAAGGCCGTTGCTCTATCCAGCTGAGCTAAGGGCGCAAATTGGTGCCTTAAGAAGTTACATCTGTTATTTAATAACAGTGTGCATAAAGGGTTTCAAAAAGCGACAAATAAAATGGTCGGAGTAGAGGGATTTGAACCCCCGACCACCTGGTCCCAAACCAGGTGCGCTACCAAACTGCGCTACACTCCGAAAAAACAGCAATTATACTTTAGTTAAACTCTATGGTGTTTAATTTATTTTTTTTAAGAGGGGCTTTAATTATTCAGAATCTTCAAAGTAGGTGTCGTGTGCCTCAAGTTCGGCTTCATTAGCAAAAATTACTTTAATTTGAGCACGATTAGCATCAACTTTTGAGATTGAAATACCACTATCTTGAGTATTATGTTCTTCTCCAAATAAGTTAAATTGACCGCCAGTCATGGCAAGATAAACCTGTGCTAAGATTTTTGCATCCAGCAATGCACCGTGAACCGTGCGTTCGCTAGCATCAATTTCAAAGCGTCTGCACAAGGTATCAAGGTTGTGCATACCACCGGGGCGTTGTTTTTTGGAAACTTCTAGTGAATCAATAATAGCGCAACTATCTTCAATACGCTGTTCAGTGCCCATTAATTTTAATTCGTGATTTAAAAAACCAAGGTCAAAGGGTGCGTTGTGAATAACCAAAGTTGCCCCCTCAATATAATCTAAAAATTCTTCGGCAATTTCTTCGAATTTTGGCTTGCCTTTTAAAAAAGTATCTTTTATACCGTGAATGCGCTCAGAATCACCGACCAAGCGATTTGGTTGAATGTATTGATGGTATTCATTGTCTTTGGTAATTTGTCTGTTGATGATTTCAGTGCAACCGATTTCAATAATGCGATGACCTTCAGAAGGTTCAATGCCTGTGGTTTCGGTATCTAAAACAATTAGTCGCCCCATTGTATTTCTTGCCCTTATTTTTCGTGTAAAATTGCTTCATTTTATCGTATTTGAAGCTGGAGAGTTAAAGTCATGGCAAGAGTAACTGTTGAAGAGTGTTTAGAGTTTGTGGATAATCGTTTTGAATTGGTATTGGTTGCGGCTAAGCGTGCACATCAATTAAATTCTGGTGGTTATAGGTCAACTTTAGATGTTGGCAAAGATAAGGCAACTGTTGTTGCTCTTAGAGAAATTGAAGCAGGTTTGGTTAATGCATCAATCTTAACCGAAGCACATGCAATGGAAACAGAGTTGTCAGCACAAGAGAAAAAAGCAGACAGCGCTAAGATGGTAGAAATTGAAAAAGAATTATCAGTAACCGCAGTAGATGAATCAGCAGATGAAATGAGTGAAGTAGTGGACGCTTAATTCACTTATTTTTTTTACTATTTAAAGAAAATGACGCAAATGCGTCATTTTTTTTCGCTTGTTCAAATATTGCCACTTTTAACTGCTAGGTTAATAGGTAAAGAATATTAGCATTCTGTGATAGTTAAAATGACCATGATATTATTGTGTATTATGTTGAGAAATTTAAATAAGGATTGTATTGAAAGTGATTAACAAAAGAGGAGAGTTAAATGTCTAATAATGAGTATTGGAAGGCCAATGTTGCATTAATTTTGAAGTGTTTGTTTATTTGGTTCGTTGTATCTTACCTGTTTGGTATTGTATTTGTAGATGCGCTTAATGTTATTAAAATTGGTGGGTATAAACTTGGATTTTGGTTTGCACAACAAGGTTCAATTTATGTTTTTGTAATATTGGTTTTTTACTATGCAAAAAGCATGGGAAAGATTGATGAAAAATTTAATGTTCACGAAAAATAAGGGGAAGTAGTTATGGATTTACAAACATTAACAGTTTTATTTGTAGGGATAACTTTTGCAATCTATATTGGTATTGCCTTTTGGGCAAGAGCTAGTTCGACGCGTGAGTTTTATGTAGCAGGTGGCGATATTCACCCTGTGGCAAATGGTATGGCAACGGCGGCAGATTGGATGAGTGCAGCGTCTTTTATTTCGATGGCAGGCTTAATTGCCTTTTATGGATATGGCGGTTCAGTATTCTTAATGGGCTGGACAGGTGGTTATGTGCTTTTGGCGATGTTGCTTGCTCCTTATTTAAGAAAACACGGTTCATTCACAGTACCAGAATTTATTTTTGACCGTTACTATTCAAAGACTGCGCGTGTTGTTGCGGTTATTTGCTTGATTATTGCCTCAGTAACTTATGTTATTGGTCAAATGAAAGGCATTGGTGTGGCATTTTCTAGGTTTCTAGAAGTTGAATACGCAACTGGACTGGTAACGGGTATGGTTATTGTTGCGTTTTATGCGGTGATGGGCGGTATGAAGGGGATTACTTATACGCAGATTGCACAATATGTAATTATGATTATCGCCTATACAATTCCAGCGGTATTTATCTCGTTTATGCTAACAGGTAATCCAATTCCACAACTGGGATTGGGCAGTGAAATGGCAGATGGGACTTATTTACTGGACAAACTTGATCAGGTTGTTACCCAGCTCGGTTTTTCTGAATACACTACACACGCGAGACTTAGCACGACAAATATGTTTGTTTATACATTGTCTTTAATGATTGGCACGGCAGGTTTGCCCCATGTTATTATGCGATTTTTTACCGTGTCTTCGGTAAAAGCAGCTCGTGAGTCTGCAGGTTGGGCGTTGGTGTTTATTGCACTGCTTTATACCACAGCACCAGCGGTTGCAGCTATGGCACGCCTTAATTTGATGACCACTATTGACCAACCAACTCAGGCACAAAACTTGGCGTATGTAGATCGACCTGCATGGTTTAAAAACTGGGAAAAAACAGGCTTATTAAAGTTTGAAGACAAAAATAATGACGGGTTAATTCAATACACAGGCGACAAAAAAACCAATGAGATGGTTAAAGTGGATAGAGATATTATGGTGTTAGCCAATCCTGAAATTGCTGGTTTGCCTAATTGGGTGATTGCCATTGTGGCGGCTGGTGGTTTGGCGGCAGCACTATCAACAGCTGCTGGGTTGTTGTTGGCGATTGCCTCATCAATTTCACACGATTTACTTAAAGGCGTTTGGCGGCCTAATATTTCTGAAAAAGATGAGTTAATGTATTCCAGAATATCAATGATTGGTGCTATCTTGATTGCAGGTTATTATGGCTTTAATCCACCAGATTTTGCCGCAGGCACGGTAGCATTAGCCTTTGGTCTGGCGGCATCTAGTCTTTTTCCAGCATTAATGATGGGTATTTTTTCTAAGAAGATGAATAAGGAAGGTGCTATTGCAGGTATGCTTTCAGGTATTGGTATTACGCTACTGTATGTCTTCCAGCACAAAGGCATTATGTTTGTGCAGTCAACTTCGTTTTTAGGTGATATGGAACCTAACTGGTTTTTAGGCATTGAGCCAAATGCATTTGGTGCAATTGGTGCAATGGTTAATTTTGCAGTGGCATTCTTAGTTATGAGTCGCACAGAAAAAGTGCCGAAAGAGGTAGAAAAGATGATTGAAAATATTCGCATTCCAGCATCTAATTGATTTTTCTTTAAATGTTATTTTAAACGCTCGGTATTACTGGGCGTTTTTTATTGGAACGAGTCTTGCCTATGTTTTTTAAAAATAAACACATCATTACTTCATTGATTGTTGCACCAATTTTGGCGCTTATTAGTTATTTCGCTGTAGATTATTATGTTGCCGAAGTGCCACATAAAGCCAAACAAGGGCAAGCATATAAAATGCTGGTCAAGTCTAATTGTCGTTGGGAAAGTGGTATGTGTGATTTAATCAATGGAGATTTGAAAATTAATATAACCTCAGATACTCAAACTTATGGGTTAAATCGACTTTTTATTAATGCTTCAAATGGCTTAAAAGGTATTAAATTTGCTGTGGTTGAGAAGAAAAACAAAACTTCTGAGCCACATTCAATGATGGTGCTTGATGCACTTTACACCTCTTGGCAATCACCACAGATGAATATTGCAGAGTCAGATTATTTGCAATTTGTAATTTCTGTCAATGAAAGTGTTTTTTATGTTGAAATTCCTGCCATTTTTATTTATAAGGTGCCTTTTTTATAAGACCACCGCACAAGCTTCTAAAAAATTGTTTTGTGAAAAATGGTTTTTTAGGTATTATTCACCGATGTTTATTTAAATTTATCCTACTAACTATATGTATCCAATTATAAAATCAGACAGAACACCAATTATTGATGAAAAAACTTACGCAACAATGTATCAGGATTCAATTCAAAATCCTGATGAATTTTGGGCAAAGCAAGCCAAAGAGTTTTTAGATTGGGATAAAGATTGGGACACCACTTCTAATGTAGATTATCACAAGGGTTTAATTGAATGGTTTAAAGGGGGCGAGTTGAATGTGGCTTACAATTGTATTGACCGTCATTTGCCTGAGCGTGCGGAGCAGACGGCGATTATTTGGGAGGGTGATAACCCCGAAATAAGCCAAAAAGTTACTTATCAACAATTGCATGATGAAGTGGCAAAACTGGCTAATGGACTTAAAAAACTTGGTGTTAAAAAAGGCGATAGGGTGTGTATTTATATGCCGATGATTTTGCAGGCAAGCTATGCAATGTTGGCGTGTGCACGAATTGGTGCAATTCATTCGGTGGTGTTTGGTGGGTTTTCACCTGAAGCTTTAAAAGATAGGATTTTAGATTCCGAGTGCAAGATTGTGATTACTGCTGATGAGGGTATGCGTGGTGGCAAGGCGACACCGCTTAAAGAAAATGTTGATAAGGTAATTGTAACTTGTGATTGTGTGGATAGTGTGATTGTTGTGCGTAATACTGGGGGGAAGGTGGCATGGAGCGATAGAGATGTTTGGTATCATGACTTGGTTGAAAATATATCAAATGAATGCCCATGTGAGTCGTTTGATGCGGAAACACCTTTGTTTATTCTTTATACTTCGGGTTCAACGGGAAAACCTAAAGGGGTATTGCATACCACAGGTGGCTATTTGTTGTATGCGGCAATGACGCATAAATATGTGTTTGATTACCAAAAGGGTGATGTTTATTGGTGTACTGCCGATGTTGGCTGGGTTACAGGGCATTCCTATATTATTTATGGGCCGTTGGCGAATGGAGCAACTACCCTGATGTTTGAAGGGGTTCCTACTTATCCAGATGCCTCTCGTTTTTGGCAAGTGATTGACAAACATCAGGTCAATACTTTTTACACTGCACCGACTGCTATTCGAGCGTTAATGGGTGCAGGGGATGAATTTGTGGATAAAAGCAATCGCACTAGTTTAAGAATTTTAGGCTCAGTAGGCGAGCCAATTAATCCTGAGGCATGGGCGTGGTATTATCATAAAATTGGTAAAGGGCAATGTCCAATTGTTGACACTTGGTGGCAAACAGAAACGGGTGGACATATGATTACCCCATTGCCGTATGCCACTGCACTTAAAGCAGGGTCAGCAAGTAAACCGTTTTTTGGCATTGATCCACAAGTGGTAAATGAGCAGGGTAAAGTGTTGGAGGGTGAAGCTGAGGGTATTTTAGTGATAGCCAAGTCTTGGCCAGGGCAAATGCGTACGCTTTACAATAATCACGAGCGTTTTATGGAGGCATATTTTTCAACTTTTCCAGGAAAATATTTTGCAGGTGATGGCGTGAAGCGTGATGCAGATGGTTACTATTGGATTACAGGCAGAGTAGATGATGTGTTGAATATCTCAGGGCATCGTTTAGGCACAGCTGAAATTGAATCGGCTTTGGTATTGCATAAAAACATTTCTGAAGCAGCGGTGGTTGGCTATCCACATGAAATTAAAGGGCAGGGGATTTATGCTTATGTTTCCATTATGAACGGCGTTAAGCCAACGGATGAGCTTAAAGCTGAATTGGTAAAATTGGTGCGTAGTGAAATTGGAGCGATTGCCACGGTGGATAAAATTCAATTTTCTTCTGGATTGCCAAAAACCCGTAGCGGTAAGATTATGCGCCGTATCTTGCGTAAGATTGCTGAAAATGATTATGATAATTTGGGTGATATTTCTACGCTGGCAGAGCCAGAAGTGGTAGAAAGTCTTATTAAAAATAGAATTTGATAAATGAGAGGTTTTTTTGTAGATTTGTGTTGCTAATGAATTCGGCGATTGCATTCGATGATGCTTGTCTCATTTTTCTAACGCACTTATATTTAAAAATATTAAGAATTTTTTAACCAAATTGCCGCTTGTTTAGCATAATAAGTTAAAACCGCATCCGCACCTGCTCGTTTAAAGGACAACAATGTTTCTAGCACAACTTTTTCCTCGTTAATCCAGCCGTTTTGACTGGCGGCTTTAAGCATGGCATATTCGCCACTGACATGATAGGCAAAGGTTGGCATACCGAAAGTTTGTTTAATACGATAAACAATATCAAGATAAGGTAAGCCGGGTTTAATCATAACCATATCAGCGCCTTCGTCAATGTCTAAGCCGACTTCACGAATGGCTTCATCGGAGTTAGCGGGGTGCATTTGGTAGGTTTCTTTGCTGGATTTTCCCAAGTTTTTAGCCGAACCGACTGCATCTCGAAAAGGGCCATAATAATTTGAAGCATATTTAGCAGAGTAGGCAAGGATGTTAGTATGAATAAAGCCATTTTCTTCAAGGGCATTGCGAATGGCGCCAATGCGACCGTCCATCATATCACTTGGGGCGACAATATCGGCACCTGCTTGTGCATGAGAAAGTGCTTGTTTTACTAAAACTTTAACGGTTTCATCATTTAATACATAGCCTTCGTCATTAATTAACCCGTCTTGACCATGTGAGGTAAACGGGTCAAGTGCAACATCGGTAATGATTGCTAATTCAGGGTGCTTTGCTTTTAATGCACGCACAGCCCGTTGAGCTAAACCGTCTGCATTAAATGCCTCTTGGGCATCCAGTGATTTTTCTTCTTCGTTAATGACAGGGAATAATGCCACAGCACGAATACCTAATGTGATTAATTCTTGTGCTTCAATCAACAACTCATCAATGCTTAGACGCTCAACATCAGGCATAGAATCAATTTTTTGGCGTTGGTTTTTACCTTCTATGACAAAAATTGGCAGAATTAAATCATCTGTTGTTAAAGTATTTTCACGCATTAATTCACGGGTATGTGCGTGTTTTCTCATACGGCGAGGTCTATGGGTTAAAATGTTCATAGTTGAAAAATTATACAGTAGTTGAAAATGCACGAGGCAATAATGAAAGTGATAACAGGCGTTCAAAAGTCTTAATTATTACGCAATTCGTTTAACTTTATAAACGCCGTATAGTTTTAGAAATAATGATAGTTGATAATGTGATATACCTTATTAACATTGACACACATAATGAAGTCTATTAAATAATAAAAAAAATATGAATAAAATAAACCAAAAATACTTAAACGCATTTCCTAGCTCTCACAAAATCTATGTTGAAGGCTCTCGCTCTGACATTCAAGTACCAATGCGTGAAATCACCCTTACCGACACGATTGGCGAATTGGCTGAGAAAAACGACCCCATTTATGTATATGATACCTCAGGTGCTTACACTGACCCAAAGGCGAGCATTGACTTACACAAGGGTTTGGACAATGTTCGTTCAAATTGGATTGCAGAGCGTAACGACACAGAATTGTTGGGCGAGTTAAGTTCAAATTTTTCCAACCAACGCCGTGATGATGAGGCATTAGACGAACTTCGTTTTGAACACTTACAAGCACCAAGACGCGCCAAGCAAGGTAAAAATGTATCGCAAATGCACTACGCACGCCAAGGCATTATCACACCTGAAATGGAATATATTGCCATTCGTGAAAACTGCAAATGGCAGGATTACAAAGACCAAATTGGACAGCAAAAAGGTGAGTCATTTGGTGCTAACATTCCTGATGAAATTACCCCTGAATTTGTGCGGGATGAAGTTGCCCGTGGGCGTGCAGTGATTCCTGCTAATATTAACCACCCTGAGAGCGAGCCGATGATTATTGGACGCAATTTTATGGTTAAAATTAACGGCAATATTGGCAATTCTGCACTGGGTTCAAGTATCGATGAAGAGGTTGATAAAATGGTATGGGGTATTCGTTGGGGTGCTGATACGATTATGGATTTATCCACCGGTAAAAATATCCACGAAACCCGTGAATGGATTATTCGCAATTCCCCTGTGCCGATTGGCACTGTGCCAATTTATCAAGCCTTGGAAAAGGTGAATGGCGTAGCAGAAGACCTAACTTGGGCAGTGTTTCGTGATACCTTGATTGAGCAAGCCGAGCAAGGCGTGGATTATTTTACTATCCATGCAGGTGTGCGTCTTAAATATGTGCCACTTACTATTAATAGAATCACAGGCATTGTTTCCAGAGGGGGTTCAATTATGGCAAAGTGGTGTTTAGCACATCACACAGAAAGTTTTATTTACACGCATTTTGAAGAAATTTGCGACATTATGAAAGCCTATGACATTACTTTTTCCTTAGGCGATGGACTGCGTCCCGGCTGTATTGCTGATGCCAATGATGCTGCTCAATTTGGCGAGTTAGAAACGCTGGGCGAGCTGACCAAAATCGCATGGAAGCACGATGTGCAAACCTTTATTGAAGGTCCGGGACATGTGCCAATGCAAATGATTAAAGAAAATATGGACAAACAACTGAGCGAATGTGGTGAAGCACCATTTTATACCCTAGGTCCATTGACCACCGACATTGCCCCCGGTTATGACCATATTACTAGTGCCATTGGTGCGGCACAAATCGGCTGGTATGGTTGTGCAATGCTTTGTTATGTTACGCCAAAAGAGCATTTGGGTTTACCCAATCAAGACGATGTTAAGCAAGGTATTATTGCTTATAAAATTGCAGCTCACGCTGCCGACCTTGCCAAAGGTCATCCGGGTGCACAAATTCGTGATAATGCTTTGTCAAAAGCAAGGTTTGAATTTAGATGGGAAGACCAATTTAATCTTGGCTTAGACCCAGACACTGCTCGCAAATATCACGATGAAACCTTACCTAAGCAAGCCGCAAAGACTTCACACTTTTGCTCAATGTGCGGGCCAAAATTTTGTTCAATGAAAATTACTCAAGAAATCAAAACTATGGATAAAGAAGAAATTGCCAAAATTAATGCCATTCAAATTGAAATGGACAACAAATCCGCAGAATTTTTAGCCAATGATAGTGAAATTTATATAAAAGAAGTTTAGTTTTCTTTTTTAGCATTTCAAAATTCTTTAAATAGTATTGTTTTAAGGTTTCGAAATAAGTATTTTTCACTAATGTTAAGACCGGTTTTTTTTGCCCATTTTTTCATTACAACAGTTCGTTTTAATCATTATAATCAATCACATGAAAAAAAATACTTATTTGCTGGTGTTATTATTATTTGCTAATATAGCTTTTGCAGGCGTGCATCCAACAAAACCTTGGATTGAAATTAATTATCCGCAAGACCAAGATAAATTATGGTGGGATGATGCATGGTGGCAGCAAGGGCAATTGCCTACACCGCAGAATTATCAAGTTACTACTGAAGAAATCACCTATAACGATGACGGTGTAACTGTTGAAGGTTATGTGTTTAAGCCAACCAAGCCAGGTAAATATCCAGCTGTGTTGTTCCAGCATGGTCGCCGAGGGCTTGATGATTTGGTTTTGCCACGGATAAAGCGTTTAGCGGCGCGTGGTTTTATTGTGCTTGCACCCGATGTATATGGGACTTATATGCAGCCACCCATGCCAATTCAGCACAACGAAATTTACGATAAGCATGTTGCCAAAGGTATTGATGTGTTATTGCAACGCACTGATATTAGTAGTAATAAAGCGTGTGTTGTTTCGCACACTCGTGGCGGTTATATGACGCTTAAGGCTCTGGTAACGCACAATCGGCAAATAGACAAGGTGGCGTGCTATGTATCGTATTATCCACATTGGCAAAACCCCAATGCACCTGAAGTTGAGCAGGTATATCAATATGCATCGCAGCTTAATCAGCTCAAAGTGCCAACGCTGGTTTTTATTGGCGAGCATGAGCAGTATCAAAGAATGAGACCAATTTTTATGGGCATTGATATTTTAAAAAATAATGGCGTGCCAGCAGAGTTGATTGTTTATCCGGGGGTGGGCAGGGGATTTGATTTTAGAATGCAATCCAGAACATTCGCTGATGATTTAGCAACCAAAGATGCCAACCAAAGGACAGCGGATTTTATTAGTAAGCATTTACGATAAGACTGCTATTGAGATTATTGTGGCAAGAGCGAGGTGATTTTTTGCATAAGTTTGTCGGTTGCACCTTGTTTGGATTGGAGATATTGTTGAGCGTTATTGCCTAGGGATTCGGCAGTGTTGTCATGGGTGAGCAAGCGGGTAATTTCTACAAACAATTCATCGGCATTTTGCACTTGAATGGCGGCGTTTTGATTGAGTAAATCGGTTGATATTTCAGCGAAGTTAAAGACATAAGTGCCGAAGATAATGGGTTTGGCGAGGGCAGCAGGTTCAAGCATATTGTGCCCGCCTGTTTTGACTAGACTGCCCCCCATAAAAACCACATTAGCAATATCAAAATAATTCATCATCTCACCCATGGAATCGCCTAGGAGTATGTCGCAGTGGTCGCAAATTTGATTGTCGGAGCGTTTGATAATGTTGATTTTGTGTTTTTGTGCGAGTTTATAAACTTCGTTGAAGCGTTCAGGGTGTCGGGGGATAATGATGAGTAAGGCATCAATTTTGTTTTTTTGCTTGCCATAGGCTTCAATGATTTGCGCTTCTTCGCCTTTGTGGGTGCTGGCAAAAACCACTACTTTGCGTTTATCTGTTAAGGCATTGAGTTGCTTGGAAATGGCTTGATTTGCGGTGGGATTTAGTTCAAATTTGATATTGCCTGCCATTATAACCTTGTCTTTGCTTGCACCGAGTGTGATAAAACGCTGGGCAGAATTGCGGTTTTGTGTGGCAATGACATTAAGTTTATTTAGCGTTTGCTGTGCTAATTTTGGTGCAAATTTTTGATATTTTTCTAGTGAACGAGGGGAAAGTCTGGCGTTTACCAATAAACTTGGAATGTTGTTTTTATGCAAAGTGTGATATAAGCTTGGCCAAATTTCCGTTTCTAATAAAATGCAAATTTTTGGGTTGATTTTTTTAACATAACGATTCACAATCAACGGTAAATCAAACGGAAAATAATAATGCAATACTTTATCTTGGTAAGTGTCTCGAATAGCCTGTGAGCCTGTGGGCGTGGTGCTGGTAACCAGTATTTTATATTGTGGATATTGCTTTATTAACGCATCAATCAAGACAGTTGCCGCTCTAAATTCCCCCACTGAAACGCAATGCACCCAAATGATTCCCTCAGGAATAATATCAACAAACCCCAGTCGCTCACCAATTCTTTTGCCGTAAGCAGGCGTTGTTAAACCTTTAAAAAAAAAGCGTAACAGCATGATGGGCAGTAATAAATATCCAATTAGGTTGTATAGAGTTTGATTCATTGATGAATGGTATAATTTCGTTCATTGTATTTTAATGGTTTTTTATGAAGTTTGTAGATTCCGCTAGTATTCGCATTGAGGCTGGCAAAGGTGGTGCAGGATGTTTGGGTTTTCGTCGGGAAAAATATATTCCTGATGGCGGACCTGATGGTGGCGACGGTGGTGATGGTGGGCATATTTATTTTCGTGGACAGGAGGGCTTAAACACGCTGAGTGAATTTCGCTTTAATCGTCTGTTTAGGGCAAAAAATGGACAACCTGGGTCGGGTCAAAATAAACGAGGTAAATCGGCACAACATTTAACCGTTGAGATTCCGTTAGGCACCAAAGTGTATGATTTAGAAACCGATGAATTGATTGGCGAGATGGTTACACATGAGCAAATTATGTTGGTTGCCAAAGGTGGATTTCACGGTTTAGGCAATACACGGTTTAAATCCAGTATCAATCGTGCGCCACGAAAAACCACACCGGGTTCACTGGGTGAAGTGCGTGAAATTGGTTTAGAAATGAGCGTAATGGCAGATATTGGCTTGCTCGGTATGCCGAATGCAGGTAAATCAAGTTTAATTCGTCAGATTTCTAGTGCCAGACCTAAGGTGGCAGATTATCCATTTACCACCTTGCATCCGTCTTTGGGCGTGGTGTCTCATTATGATGAACATATTGTTATGGCAGACATTCCCGGATTGATTGAAGATGCCAGCGAAGGCGTGGGCTTGGGGTTTGAATTTTTAAAACATTTGTCTCGTGCTAAAGCGTTATTACATATAGTGGATGTGATGCCTGCTGATGGCTCAGACCCTGTGAAAAATTTCTTAATCATTGAAAATGAATTGGCAAAATACGACCAAGAATTGGCAAGTAAACCTCGATTGTTGGCGATTAACAAAATGGATTTATTGCCAGAGGATGAGCGAGCAAAGGTTACTGCTGATATTGTAAAAGCGATTAAATACAAAGGCGAAGTATTTCATATTTCTGCCTTAAATGGCTTAGGTTGTAAGGATTTAATCAAAGGGCTATTTGAGTTAATAAAAACATTAGACGATGAATAAAAGATGGGTAATTAAAATAGGTTCTGCATTGCTAACGAATGATGGCAAAGGTTTGGACAAAGTTGCTATTGCCGCATGGGTGGCACAAATTAGCGAACTTAAGCGTCAAAATATTGATGTGGTGCTGGTGTCCAGTGGGGCAATTGCCGAAGGAATGCAACGCTTAGGCTGGGCAACTCGACCAAACAACATCCATCAACTACAGGCTGCCGCTGCCGTTGGGCAAATGGGTTTAGTGCAAACTTACGAATCTCTATTTGCCAAACACGATATTCACACTGCACAAGTCTTGTTAATTCACGATGATTTTGCTAACCTTAAACAAAGTGAAAATGTCAGTGCTACCTTAAATAATCTATTGGCATTAGGCATTGTGCCGATTGTTAATGAAAATGACACCGTTGCTACTGATGAAATTAAATTAGGTGATAACGATACTTTAGCAGCACTTGTGGCAAATTTGGTGGGGGCAAATCAGTTGATTATTTTGACCGACCAAGGTGGCGTATATGATGCCGACCCACGCCAAAATCCTGATGCTAAGTTAATTGACAAAATCCAAGTAAACGATGAAAAACTGGAGAAAGTTGCCAGTAGAGCAGGTGGCTCACTAGGCTCTGGCGGTATGTATACCAAAGTCTTAGCCGCTCAAACTGCTGCCAAGACTAACACCAATACCGTCATTGCCTCGGGTAAAACTGATAATGTGTTGACTCATTTGCAAGCAGGCAAGCATATTGGCACTTTGATTTATTGCTAATTTTTTTTTGAGCATCAATACCTTTTCCGCAGAATAATTTTTCCTGTGTGGTTCTTTTAAGGTTTTAGGGGTTTGTTGCCATAATAAAAACAGTTGCCAGTATTAAAAAAGGGCCAAAAGCGATTTTCTTATGCCTTGATTGTTTACTCAATAGAATAAATATAATACTAAGTATGGAGGATATTAGTAACAATTGATCCAACGCTTGCCAGCCAAGCCAAGCCCCCAAGGCGGCAGTAAGTTTGAAATCACCATAACCCATCCCCTCTTTATTACGAATGAGTTTAAATCCCCAATAAACACCCCACAAAAACAAATACCCAACAACTGCACCTATAATGGCACTTTCCGACTCTTTGTAACTAATACTGTATAAAAGCCCCAGCCATAATAAAGGCAAAGTGAGCATATCGGGTAATAATTGGTGCGTCATATCAATGACAAACAAAGCAAGTAAGCCATAAGCCAAAGCAAGTAAATAAATACTTTGTAGCGTAAAACCCCATTGATAAACAATCAACAAGCTCAGTATTCCAGAAATTAACTCAATAATTGGGTATTGCTTGGCTATTTTTGCTTGACAGTATCTACATTTGGCATATTGAATGGCGTAACTAAAAACAGGCACCAAATCATACCAAGATAATTGATGTTTGCAAGTTGGACAAAAGGATCTGCTTGGATGGATTAGACTAATATCCTCGCCTTTGATTAAAAGGGGTAAGCGGTAAATAATCACATTTAAAAAACTACCGATACTCAAGCCTAAGAAAAAAACAACAAGCCAATTAAGATAATTTATCATTGTAAAAACCTCTTTTTTATACTGTTTACTCGGTAATTAAATACCGCTTTTTTAACCTTACTTTACCGCCAAAATTTCTAACATTTTTTTAAATCATTAACAAAAGACCAATGACCGTTAATACCTACTCTGTCCTTACTTGATGATTATTTATATTTGCGCAACAGTATATATCAATCAATAAAACTTTTGCATAAATATGAATAATCAAAAAAATACCAAGTAAATGAAAAGTAGATTTTTGATGATTATTCATATTTATGCAAAGCCCTCAAAATAGTATAATGGCTAAAATTATAATGACTGATAGCATATTATTTTGCAATTTAGTTAATCATTCAACTCTATTAAAAAACATAAGGATTATGCTGGCATACATCGGACTAGGGTCAAACCTAAACAACCCAAAACAACAAATTCAAAATGCATTGATTGCACTCAATGACGCTAAGGATGTGAAAGTAGTGGCACTATCAAGCTTGTATCAATCACCACCCATTGACGGATCAAAGCAGCCCGATTATCTTAATGCTATATGCCAAGTAGATACACATTTAACAGCACTAGAATTACTCTATGTCTGTCAAGCCATTGAGACAAAACAGCATCGTGTGCGTGAGAAAAAATGGGATGCAAGAACGATTGATTTAGATATTATTATTTATGGCGTGCAAGTAGTCGCCTCAAAACAGTTAATCGTTCCTCATCCAGAAATGATGAATAGAGCATTTGTATTAGTGCCATTAGCAGAAATTGAGCCCGATTTAAAAGTGCCAATTTTAGGCAATGTGCAAGATTTGATTGGCAAACTGGATGTCTCAGGATTAAAAAAGTTATGAACATTAAAGACCTGAAAACCCTAAAACAATCAGGCGAAAAAATCACCTGTTTAACTGCTTATGATGCCTCATTTGCCAAATTATTTGACGAATGCAATATTGATATTATCCTAGTAGGTGATTCATTGGGCAATGTCATTAAAGGTGATAAAAACACACTCAGCGTAAGTATGAATGATATGATTTACCATACCCAAGCAACCGCAAAAATCACCAAAAAAGCCCTAATAATTGCTGATATGCCCTATCAAAGTTATGCCAACGCCGAAAAAACCCTAGCAAACGCCAAACGCCTAATCAATGCAGGTGCACAAATGGTCAAATTTGAAGGCGGGCGTGAGTTTGAAGTATGTTTTAAAATCTTACAACACCACAATATTCCCGTCTGCGGGCACCTAGGATTGCAGCCACAATCTGTATTAAAAATGGGCGGCTACAAAGTCCAAGGCCGAGACCAGCACAGCGCCGAACGCATCCTAGCCGATGCCAAAGCCCTTGAAAACTGGGGTGTCCAAACCATCGTTATCGAATGTATTCCCGCCAAATTAGGCAAACAAATATCCCAATCCTTAGCCATTCCAACCATCGGCATCGGTGCAGGCGTTGATTGTGATGGACAAGTATTGGTAAGTTACGATATGCTTGGCATCACTCAAAACCCACCAAAATTTGTTAAAAATTTCTTAACAAATGGCAATATTCAATCTGCCACCAAAGATTTTATTCAAGCAGTTAAAGACAATACTTTTCCTGCTGATAAACACAGTTATTAGGTGTTTAATCAGATTGCATTTTTAGATATTGAGGTTGGGACAACCAGTAATAAGATTGATAGACTGGGGTATTTGTCTGAACAATCAAATATTGACGAGACATCAGTAAGTAAAATAAAAGAGATTTGTTTGCTTGAAAATATTCATTTTATTTGTGGACATAATTTTGTCGATCATGACCAGTGTTTTTTAGAAAAAACCAGTTTTAATCAGGTTTTTGAGCAAATTAAAATTATCGATACTTTGTATTTATCAATGCTTTTGTTTCCAAATAAAAGCACACATAAGTTAAATAAGCCGTATAAGGATAACTTGATTGATATTGGCAATTACCCTCTAATTGATGCAGAACAAACCAAGATATTATTTGAAAAATTAAACCAAGATTTTGATACATTAGAGGAAAATCAGCAAAAATTATTTTGCTATTTACTCAAAAATAACAAGTATTTCTCAGGCTTTTTTTCCTATAAAAATATTGCTGAAAAAGCGGTTGATGTTTATCAAGAAATCAAACATTTAATTAAGATTGACAAAGCACAATATTTAGATATTGAAATGCACTATCCAGTCGAACTTGCTTTTATCATTGCTTATTTATCATTTGGAAGCAAAGGGTCAATTTCGCCAGTTATTTTGAATAAAAACCCTAATATTGTGAGACTGTTAAGGCAATTGGCTTTTAATGAAAAAGCGGTAAATATTCGTCAATTCTCCAAGGCTGAGTTTGGTATTGGTGAGTTTAGAGAGTTTGACAAAAATACCGCCAATGGCACTGGTGATTTGTTTGCAGATAAACTTGATAATGGCAAAATATCCCAAGAGGACATTATTAAGAATGCCATTGGCTCAGAGTCCTTATTGGCTATTCTGCCAACAGGCGGTGGAAAAACGCTCACTTTTCAAATTCCTGCTTTAATTAAGGCAAAGGCATACAAAGGCTTGAGTGTAGTTATATCCCCACTTCAAGCCCTAATGAAAGACCAAGTGGATAGTTTTAAGCGTAATAATAACAATTTTAAAGTTGTTGCCATCAGTGGATATTTAACGCCTTTAGAGCGAAAAAATGCCCTTGTTGAAGTGGAAAATGGTGTAGTTGATATATTGTATTTGGCACCAGAATCATTGCGTTCCAATACAATTTTTAAGGTATTGAAAAATAGAATTATTGAACGATTTATTATTGATGAAGCACATTGTTTTTCTTCATGGGGGCATGATTTTAGGCACGATTATCATTTTATAGCGACCACTATTAAAGAATTAGAGCAGTCTGAATTTCAGCCGACTATACCCGTGTCTTGTTTTACAGCCACTGCTAAGCCAGAAGTGGTTGAAGATATTAAAAGATATTTTAAGAAGGAGTTGGGGATTACTTTAAATGAATTTATTGCTTCTGTTGAGCGTTATAATTTGGCATATAAGGCCATAAAAGTAAAAGATAAAAAAATTAAATACGAAAAACTTATTGAAATTTTAAAAGGTTTAGAAAGAGATGAAAGTGGAAAGAATCCTACCATTATTTATATTCCTCAGAATGCTAGGCAATGTAGAGAATTGAGTAAAGAATTGCAAGAAGATGAGCGTTTACATTTATTGAATTTAGTAATAGAACCTTTTTACGCCAAACTTGACGAGGACAAAGAAAACAACAAAAGAGACAGAAACGCTAGAGGGAAAAGCGAGATATTGACAGATTTTATCAGTGATAAGATTGATATTGTGATTGCAACGACTGCTTTTGGTATGGGGATTGACAAAGCAAACATTCAAACCATTATTCATTATCAACAGTCTGACAGTTTAGAGTCTTATTTGCAAGAATCAGGGCGAGGCGCGCGTAGTGAAAATATACAGGCACAATGTTTTTCTCTGTATTTTAAAGATGATTTTAATCGCTCATTTATCCAGCTTAATCGTTCAAAAGTTGATTTTAGTGAAATTAAGCGCATTATCAGGACGCTTAAAAAACATAAAAACAAGCGACTTTATTTATCTCCTAAAGACATTGCTAGGCAAATGGGCGTGGATACTGAAGACAGCAAAGTTGATTATAAAGTGATTATTAAAACAGCGTTATTAGAATTAGAGAAGTGTGGCATTATCAAACGAGGTAGAGACGGATACAAGATGTTTGCAACCTCAATTAACCAGAGTAAAGAAAAACAAGGTATGCCCTATGTGCATGAAATTTTAGACCCAAAAAAAGAACAAGAACCTTATAAAAAACTTTATCAATCTATGATTTTGGTAATGCAAAATATTATTCAGCGTTCTAAACTTGATGTGATTGAAATGGATGATTTGTCCGACATTGTTGGCGTTAAGAAAAGAGAAATGTTTGAAGTTTTATACCAGTTACAGAAAGATGGGCTATTGAAATTTGAAGATGATATCAGTGTTTTTATTAAAAAATCAGTTAAAAAAGAGTTTGAAAAACATTTTGAGACAGAGGAAAGAGTATTCAAGGAATTTAAAATAAGTAAAGAATATGAAAAAAGTGTTAATCTAAGGTTGTTAAACGAAGAGGGCGACAATCAAGTGCCTTTGTTTAGGCAAATTATTCAGAGTTGGGTGCTTTTGTCTAAGATTAAAGTAGATAGTAATGATTTATCAGCAACATTTAAAAAAGATTATTGCGTTTTGAAATGCAAGGATTTGGACAGATTAGAGCGGTTAATAAAAGCAAGAAGAAAATTGTCGGAGTTTATTGTTACTAAATTGTTACAAAAGATAGGAGGCAACAAGAAGGGAGAAGTTGAATTTTCAAGCAATCAATTAAAAGTAAGTTACCCTTCTGATAAGTTAACACTGGAGGCATATCATCATACTTTTGTATATTTACATGATATGCTAAAGGGTTTTGAATTACGCCGAGGTCGTTTGATTTATTACCAAACTTTAGATTTAGAAAAACAGGACAAAATAGAAGAAAAAACGCCTTATTATAAATCTGATTATAAAAACAGTTTACAACATTATTATGAATTAAAAATTGAGGCAATTCATATTCAAATTGCTTTTTTAGAAAAATTATTACAAGACGGTTGGGAGGGTGCAAAGCTTTTTGTTAAAGATTATTTTTCTATGGAATATGGGGATTTTAAGCGGTTTTATAAATTTAAGAACACAACAATACAACGCCCCGTTACCGAAGAAAAATATAAGCAAATATTGCATGATTTAAATGCAGAACAGAAGCAAATTTTTGACGATAAAGACTCGGATTCTATTATGGTTTTGGCTGGGCCAGGCAGTGGAAAGACTAAAACTTTAGTGCATAAAATAGCCTCTCTTATTACCATTGAAAACAACAAACCAGAGTATTTTTTAATGCTAGCACATTCGCGCGTAGCGGTAGCTGATTTTAAGGACAAATTAAAGAAATTGATTGGCAATCAAGTTTATCAGGTAAAAATCTATACTTTTCATGCTTTTGCCATTTCATTATTAGGAAAAAATATTGACGATAATGGCGACTTAAGGCAAGTATTAGAAAAAACAACGCAACTGCTTAATAGTAAACGCATTTCTATGCCTTTTTTCAATATGCTGGTGATTGATGAATATCAGGATGTGGGTGCACAAAGTTATCGTTTTATTAAGGCTATTTATGAGCAAATGGGGGATGATAAAGATAAGAAAATTATTGCAGTAGGTGATGATGACCAGTGTATTAAAAACTTTAGCGAAGACAGGGCAGATATAAGATACATTCAAGAGTTTGGGCAATATTTTTCTAGCGAGCAAACAGGGGTTAATTTTTCTCAATATCAGTTGTTGAGCAATTATCGAAGTGGCACTGCTATTGTAGATTTTTTTACTCAGTTTAGCGATACGATTGCCACCCGTCTAAAAAATAAACCGTTGCAGGCACACAGGAAATTATCAGGAAGTATTTCTTTGACTTATTATGAATTTGGTAATTATTATGACAATATAGTGACCAGCATTCAGAGGAATGAATCTAATAATATTGCCATTTTAGTAAGAAGTAATAACGAAGTTTTGTCCATCTATTCATTGTTGATTTCTCATGAAATAAAAGCGCATTATATTATTAAAAATCATGGATTTTCATTAGGCAATTTACTTGAATTACACGACTTTTTACAAGACTGGAAAATAACCAAAGATTTTGAAAAAAGTCGAAAGGATTCGGATATAAAATACCAAAAATCTACAAACAATTTGCTAAAAAATCAAGTGCTAGACAGGTTTGAAGAAGAGTATCAAGAAGAGATTAAAAAAAGTCAAGTGCATTTTATTAACATTTTTGAACGCTATTTATCTGAAATTGAATTTGATGAATTTGAGCAAAGTCAAAGCAAAGTTGTTGTTTCAACGATACACAAAGCCAAAGGCAAAGAATGGGACGATGTTTATTTTTGTGTTAATAAAGATTTTTTTAGTCACGACCAAGAGACTGATAAGCGTTTAGCCTATGTTGCCATTACTAGAGCAAAAAATAATTTATATATCCACTCTGAAATACCATTTTTCAATAATTTTATTAAACACAATGTTTGTAACGATGCCCTTAAAGAGCTTAAAACAATTGTCCTATCAGTAGGTTTGTCAGATGTAGCCTTAAGCAATAATTACAGTAAAAAAGGCATCGCTAAAGTTTCATTTATGACTGGAGAAGAGGTGCAAATAAAGGAAAATAAGACTTACTTTAACATTATGAAAGAGGGGTATCAAATTTCTTGTTTGTCAAAGGATATGGGTAATAAAATAAGACAACATCAGAATAATGGATATATTTTACAAAAAGCAGAAATTGAAAATATTGTTATTTGGAATGAAAAGGAGAGTGGTGAAGCGCTTAAAGAAGTCTTATGTAAGATTTATTTAACCCAAGCATCGTGATTGTTAATTAGACAATATTGGGCTTTATATTGTCAATAACTCCTTAAAATAGCATTTAGATGAAAGTTACTTCTTTTAAAATACGAGCAAACTGCAATTCTTTCTTATAAATTGGATGCTTTTAGAGTTGCCACTTGGGGTAAATTAGTCAAACAAAAAACAAGGTGTCATTGATTTGAATATGGAAATTATTAGCGATATAGGCACAATGGAAAAGTGGCGGGATAAAGGTGAGAAGGTTGCCTTTGTGCCGACGATGGGGGGATTACATCAGGGGCATTTATCGTTGATTGATTTGGCAAGAGAAAGTGCGGATAGGGTGGTAGTGAGTATTTTTGTGAATCCGATGCAGTTTGGTGAAAATGAGGATTTTGCTGATTATCCACGCACGCTAGATGGGGACTTAAAATTGCTGGAAAAATGTCAAGTGGATTGTGTGTTTGTGCCTGATGCGGAGATGATTTACCCTGATAATGTGGTTTTTACTCGGGCTGGGCTTGAGGAAAAGCGCTATTTGTTTGAAACTTTGTGTGGCAAGACGCGTCCGCATTTTTTTTACGGAGTATTGCAGGTGGTGCGTCGTTTGTTTGAAATTGTGCGTCCTGATGTTGCTGTGTTTGGGCAAAAAGATTATCAGCAATTGCAGATTATTAAGCAATTTACTGAGGGTGTTGAGATTATTGAAGGGGCGATTGTGCGGGAAGAGAGTGGTTTGGCAATGAGTACGCGTAATCAATATTTAAGTATGGGTGAGCGTTTGATTGCAGCGAATCTGTATAAGATTTTGTGCCAATTACAACAGGGGGAATTGGGTATAAAATCTGTGACTAAGCAATTACAATCTTACTTTGAATTGGATTATTTAGTAATGTTGGATGCAAATACCCTTAAACAAATTACTGATAATACGAGTAAAATTGCGATATTATGTGTGGTGTTTTTAGGATCAACGCGTTTGATTGATAACATCATTTTTACCAAATAATTTACCAAGGATTACTATGTTTAATATTACTGACGAAGCTGAAATTTATGTGGCTGATTTGTTTGCACAACAAGGCGAAGAGGATTTGGGGCTAAAGGTTGATATTGAAAAATCTGGCACGCCTGCTGCTGCCGTTACCTTTAATTTTTGCTACTCTAAAGATTTGAGTAAGGCTTATTCCAAATTTGAATACAAGGGCTTTGTTGCCTTTATTGACGAAGCGAATTTTGACTATTTAAAAGATTCTGAAGTGGCACTCAAAGAAGAAGGGTCAAGTAAAAAACTGACTATTACTGCACCGAATGCTAAAGGCGAAGCGCCAAAAGACGATGCACCACTTGAAGAGAAAATCAAATATACTATTGCCGCTGAAGTTAATCCACAACTTGCTTCACACGGTGGTTTTGTTGATTTGGTAGAGATTACCAAGGATATGAATGTTATTTTAAATTTTGGTGGCGGTTGTCAGGGGTGTTCATCGGTCAAGATAACACTCAAAAATGGCGTAGAGGCACAACTTAAAGCCCTTTACCCTGAAATCAAAAATATTTTAGATGTAACAGACCATACGCAGAAAGAAAACGCTTATATGTAGCGTTTTTTGTTCTAATGAATGAATTTGCTTTAATTGAAAAATACTTTACTTGGAAAAATTCCAATTTAAATGGGCTTGGTGTGGGGGATGATTGCGCTTTGATTGTCGCCAACAATCAACAACTGGCTGTTACTGTTGATACCTTAATTGAAGGGGTGCATTTTCCAGTAAATACCACGCCACAAGACATTGCCTATAAAGCCTTGGCAGTTAATTTAAGTGATTTGGCGGCTATGGGCGCAATGCCTTGGTATTTTTCGTTGGCACTTACTTTGCCAAGTATTGATGAGCAATGGCTCAAAGGTTTTTCTCAATCATTAAAAGCACTTGCCGAGCAACACAATATTTATTTGATTGGCGGTGATACCACCAAAGGTGCATTAAGCATCACCATTAACGCCACAGGGACATTGACAAAAGATCAAGCCTTGTTGCGTTCAGGTGCCAAAGTGGGCGATTATGTATTTGTTTCCAATACCCTTGGCGATGCTGCACTGGCATGGTGGCAAATTCAAAGACAACAAGTTCCATCAATATCCTTATTAGCACAATTCAACTGCCCACAACCACAAGTAAAATTAGGGCAATCTTTGTTGGGTATTGCCAGCAGCTGCATTGATATTTCCGATGGACTAGAGCAGGACTTATCACATATTTTGACACATTCAAAAGTTGG
The DNA here is from genome assembly GCF_903642095.1 of Bathymodiolus brooksi thiotrophic gill symbiont. GTDB lineage: Bacteria > Pseudomonadota > Gammaproteobacteria > PS1 > Pseudothioglobaceae > Thiodubiliella. The sequence goes on from NZ_CAHJWD020000263.1 coordinate 27,898, forward strand.
TGCTAGCATTGATGTAAATGCCTTGCCATTATCAGCAGAAGTTGCTGCACATATTGCCAATACGCAAGATTGGTGTGTGGCAGTGTCAGGAGGTGATGATTACGAGCTGTGCTTCACTGCACCAAAAATGCAAATGGATGCCATCCAGATTATTGAAAAAAAATTGCACATGGTCATTACTAAGATTGGTGTTATTACCGATGAGCGAGGGTTAGAAATAAAAGGATTAGATGGAAATTGCCAGTCTTATCGGCATTTTTAAGATATTTTAGTATAATTACCCATTGTTTTTTTTAAAACAATGGGTAAAAATCCACTTAAATTTCTTTTCTTTCAGCGATAGTTTTGCAGTCTATACATTCGTCTGCTGTTGGACGGGCTTCTAAACGCATCAAAGAAATCTCAGCACCACAAGTTTTGCAATAACCGTAATCACCTAACTCAATAATATGCAGTGTTGCTTCAATTTTGCTGATGAGTTTTCTTTCACGGTCTCGTGTTCTCAATTCAAGTGCAAATTCTTCTTCAAGTGTTGCCCTATCGTTAATATCAGCCACCTTTGAGGAGTCTTCTTGAATATGAGTAATGGTTGTTTTAGCATCGTCAATTAACTGATCTTTCCAAACATTGAGTTTAGTTTTGAAATGCTCAATTTGTGCATTACTCATAAATTCTTCATTTTTTTTAGATTGATAGTTAGAAATATTTTGAAAGTGAGGTTCTGACATAGTATTTTTTTGTTTTTAATGAAAAAAATAACCTTTTTACCTAAACTGCCTTAAAATAGCAATTTTTATTTATTATATTTTTTTTAGATGTCATTAAAAGCACTTATTTTTGATGTTGATGGAACACTGGCAAATACCGAGCGTGACGGGCATTTAATTGCTTTTAATCTCGCTTTTGAAACGCTAGGGCTTGATTGGCATTGGTCAAACGAACTTTATCATCAATTACTGGATGTGACGGGTGGTCAGTTGCGCATTAAGCATTATGTAAAAACACACGAACCTGAGTTTGAGTGTGATGATATTGATGCATTTGCCAAAGAAACGCACGCCTTAAAAACCAAAATCTATGTGCGTCTTGTAGATGCAGGCGACATTCCTTTGAGAACTGGCGTAGTGCGTTTGTTTAATGAAGCGCGTGAAGCGGGGCTGAGATTGGCAATTGCCACCACTACCACGCCTGCAAATGTTGATGCGTTGATTGTTAATACTTTAGGGCGTGATGCTTTGGATTGGTTTGAGGTGATTGGTGCAGGTAATGTAGTGTCAAATCTTAAACCAGCGGGGGATATTTATCATTGGGTGTTAGAAAAAATGAATTTAGAGGCTAATGAGTGTATTGTTTTTGAAGATTCACATAATGGCATTGTGTCAGCAACAGATGCCAATTTAAAAACATTGGTTACTGTTAATGAATATACCAAATTACACAGTTTTGATAATGCAATGGTTGTTCTTAATAACTTAGGTGAGCCGAATAAGCCTTTTACTATTATAAAGGGTGATGACACTGATGCTACTTATGTGAGTATTGATTATTTAAAGGAGTTACATGGAAAATATTATTGATTTGGTTAATTCAACACGCGTTTATAATGTTGTCAGCCCAACGCCACTGGGTTTGGCATATCAGTTAAGTGAACGCAGTAAAAATAATGTCCACTTAAAGCGTGAAGATAAGTTGACAGTTCATTCTTTTAAGTTAAGAGGCGCTTATCAAAAAATATCCAGTTTATCACCTGAACAAGCAGCCAAAGGTGTGATTGCCTCAAGTGCAGGTAATCACGCACAAGGCGTGGCAATGTCTGCCACTAAACTTGGTATTAAATCCGTTATTGTCATGCCACTTTCTACACCTAAAATTAAAGTTAATGCTGTTAAGCAATTAGGCGGCAAGGTAATTTTGTATGGCGATATGTATGATGATGCATATCAGCATGCCAAGCAATTGGAACAAGAACAAGATTTGGTGTTTATCCACCCGTATGATGATATTGAAGTGATGGCAGGTCAGGCAACTATTGCCAAAGAACTGTTAGAGCAATTGCCAAATATGGACAAAGTATTTATCCCTGTGGGCGGCGGCGGTTTAATTGCGGGTATGGCGACTTACCTAAAACATTATGCGCCTAATATTAAAGTGATTGGTGTTGAACCAAACGACTCGCCAACTCTTTATCAAGCACTCAAAACTGGAGAACGCATCATATTACCTGAAGTCGGGCGTTTTGCTGATGGTGTGGCTATTAAGCAAATTGGTGAAAAAACCTATCCAATTGCCAAAAAAGTGGTGGATGAAGTTATATTGGTAAGTAACGATGAAATCTGTGCAGCGATTAAAGATATTTACGAGGATGTGCGTTCTATTGCAGAGCCGTCTGGTGCCTTGGCTACAGCAGGACTTAAAAAGTATGTTGAGCAAAATAACATTGAAAATGAAGACTTAGTCGCCATTGTTTCAGGGGCAAATGTGAATTTTGACCGTTTACGCTATATTGCTGAGCGTGCTGATTTAGGTGAACACAGTGAAGCTATTATTGCTGCCACTATTCCCGAACAACCCGGTAGTTTTTTAAAATTTTGTCAATTACTTGACCAGCACGCAATTACCGAATTTAATTATCGCTATACACCCTCTGATCAAGCGCGTATTTTTGTGGGTGTGGCACTCAGCAAAGGGCTAAGTGAAAAAGAAGCCTTATTAAGTAAACTTGCCAAATCGTTTGATGTATTAGATATGAGTAATAACTCAATTGCAAAAACACATATGCGCTATATGGTGGGTGGTCGTGCAGAAGTTAGTAATGAAGTTTTGTATCGTTTTGAATTTCCTGAGTGCCCCGGTGCCTTGTTGAGTTTTTTAAAAAAAATTGGCAGTAAATGGAATATCTCTTTATTTCATTATCGTAATCATGGTGCCGATTTTGGTCGTGTGTTAATTGGATTGCAAGTAGATGATATTGTAGTTATAGAGCGTAGTTTTAACGAACTCGGCTATTTTTATCAAAATGAAACCAACAATAAAGCCTATCAATATTTCCTTTAGGGTATTTAGCCCACAAGATGTAGATGCTGTTTTAGTGATAGAACAATTGGCTTATAAAACGCCTTGGCGTAGAGTGCAATTTATCCAGAGTTTGAGTAATCCGAATATTTTGGCGTATTTAATCCTGAAAGACAATCGAATAGTGGGTTATAGCATCGCCTTGCATACATTGGATTTTACTGATTTGCTTAATATTTGTATTCACCCTCAATATCAACACCAAGGTTTGGGTGCTCAATTATTTAATCACTTGTTAAATGTATCGAATATTAAAGAGGTATTTATAGAAGTGCGTGTGACTAATTATAATGCCTTGTTGTTTTATAAAAAGTTGGGGTTTAAGGTAATTAACATTCGTAAAAAATATTATTTAGATGGTGAAGATGCTAAAATGTTGCACTTTTCAATAAGTAGTTAATCAAAAATGATTCAAAAGCGTATCCATATGCCAGTTAATGGCGAAAAAATTACCTTTAAAAGTGGTGTTATTCAAGTGCCAAACCAGCCAATTGTTACTTATATTGAGGGTGATGGCATTGGCAGTGATGTTTCGCCAGTGATGAAAAAAGTTATTGATGCAGTTGTGAATAAAGCTTATAACGGGGAAAAAGAAATTCAATGGATGGATATTTATGCTGGCGAAAAAGCCAATGGTATTTATGGTGAATATTTACCACAAGAAACGCTTGACGCTATTGAAGAATTTACCGTATCCATCAAAGGTCCACTCACCACACCAGTAGGTGGCGGTATGCGTTCACTTAATGTTGCCATCCGTCAAGAATTGGATTTATTCATTTGTCAGCGACCAGTGCAATATTTTGTTGGCACACCTTCACCTGTTAAAGCACCTGAAAAAGTTGATATGGTTATTTTTAGAGAAAATTCTGAGGATATTTATGCAGGGATTGAATATCAAGCAGGTAGCACCAAGGTTCAAAAAGTTATTGATTTCTTACAAAATGAGATGGGTGTTACTAAGATTCGTTTTCCTCAGACTTCTGGTATTGGCATTAAGCCTGTCTCCCAAGAAGGCACAGTGCGCTTAGTTCGTGCTGCTATTCAGTATGCTATTGATAATGATAAAGATTCTGTTACTCTGGTGCATAAAGGTAATATTATGAAGTTCACTGAAGGTGGATTTAGAGATTGGGGTTATCAACTTGCACAAGATGAATTTGGTGCTGAAACTATTGATAACGGCCCTTGGTGTCAATTTACCAATCCCAATACAGGCACTATTATCACGATTAAAGATGTGATTGCTGATGCTTTTTTACAGCAAATATTATTACGCCCAGAGGAGTATTCAGTCATTGCCACACTTAATCTAAATGGCGATTATATTTCAGATGCCTTGGCAGCACAAGTGGGCGGTATTGGTATTGCACCGGGTGCTAATTTGTCTGATACCACAGCAGTATTTGAAGCCACGCACGGCACGGCACCAAAATATGCAGGACAAGATAAAGTCAATCCCGGTTCCATTATTCTTTCAGCAGAAATGATGCTTCGTTATATGGGTTGGACTAAGGCAGCAGATATGGTGCTAATGGCAATGTCAAATGTTATTCAAAACAAAACCGTAACTTACGATTTAGAAAGATTGATGGAAGGCGCAACTTTGTTGTCTTGCTCTGAGTTCGGCGATGCGATGATTGACTCTCTGTCATAACTGAAAAAAATAATCATTAGCAAAAAAAATCCATCTCCTTGTAGATGGATTTTTTTTATTTGTAAAGAAAACTTTGTAACACTGTTTTCAAAAATAAAATAAATAATGCTTAATCATAAAAACATCTGTCAAATTGGTAAAAACTGAATTCTGATAATCACTTATATTTATACAAAGGTCTAATAATTATTTTTTAATAGGGCTTTAACCCAGAGGTAGAAGGGTTTTTTTTGGCTTTATGCAATATATATAAGAATATAATTGACTTCTAATATAGTTTGAGTATAATGTGCGCTTATCAAGATAAAACAAGAACTTGATAGAAAACACAACAATAATGATGTGTTAAAAAAAATTAGGAAATATTATGAAAAAAATTATCGCAATCGCTACTATCGTGGTAGCTACATCAGCCTCAGCAGGATTTTTTAACAATGGCAATAATGGTTACAACGGTTCTAATAACTGGGGTCCTTTTGATGGCGGTTCTAACTGGGGTCCGATGAATGGCGGTTCTAATTGGGGCCCTATGAATGGTGGCAACAATTGGGGTCCTTTTAACGGTGGTTCTAACGCTGGCCCTTTTAACGGTTCTAATAACTGGGGTCCTTTTAAAGGTGGCAATAATTGGTTGAACGATACAGACTTTGGTCTTAATTTCAATACCAAGAACAAAAACAATGCTAAAGCTTCTGGTTCCGCTGACGCTAAAGGCACAGGTGTTGCAAATGCTACTGCCAAAGGTCAAGCTGATGCATATGCCAAAGGTCAAGCCGATGCTTTTGCTAAAGCACAAGCAGACGCTTATGCTAAAGGTTATGCAGATGCAACAGCTAAAGCACAAACTTTAAATGCAACTAAATAATTAACCAGTATTACTGGTTGCTGATTAATTTCAGCACAATAAAAAAACCACCTCATAGGTGGTTTTTTTATGTCTAATATATTTATCCATTTGACTTTTAACCATTTCTTGATTAAAATTAATCTCGTAGATATTGATATTTTTGTCAATGTCTTAATTATAACACGGAGAGTATAAAATGAAAACATTAGTGAAAGCAATTGCAATCGCAACTACAATCGCAGCAACATCAGCATCAGCTGGTTTTTTTGGCAATAGTAATGGCAATGATAACTGGGGTCCTATGAATGGTGGCAACAATTGGGGTCCTATTAGTGGTGGCAACAATTGGGGTCCTATGAGTGGTGGCAACAATTGGGGCCCCTTTAATGGCGGTTCTAACGCTGGCCCATTCAGTGGTGGCAACAATTGGGGTCCCTTTAACGGTGGCTCTAACGCTGGTCCCTTTAACGGTGGATCAAACTGGGGTCCGTTTAACGGCGCTAACAATTGGATGAATGACACAGATTTTGGTCTTAAATTCGACACCAAAAATAAAAACGATGCTAGAGGTTCTGGCTCTGCTGACGGTAAAGGCTCTGGCTCTTATGACGCTTTTGCCAAAGGTCAAGCTGATGGCTTTGCCAAAGGTCAAGCAGACGCTTACGCCAAAGGTCAAGCAGATGCTTATGCCAAAGGCTATGCAGATGCAATGGCTAAAGGTAATGTTAACAACACTAACAATAACAATCGTTAAACATTACTAAAAAATAATAAAAAAGGACGCTTTTGCGTCCTTTTTTATTATTTTTTAATTTAGTGAAAATAATTGATTACAAGGGTCAGTTGTCGCTATAATATCTCACTTAATTCCTCGATAGCTCAGTTGGTAGAGCAATGGACTGTTAATCCATTTGTCGCTGGTTCGAGCCCAGCTCGAGGAGCCATATTCATAAACTATAGTTAAAAAAAGTCTTTAATTATAGTTTTACACCCTTGCTTTGTTATATAAATTTTTATTAATTTAAGGATTTTATGACGAAAATGAGCGAAAAATCAATATTTAAAGACCACTGTAACAACCTTACAAGTCTTTATCCGTCTAAAGTAAAGTTACCCTTATCCGTAATTAGTTGCCCTTGCTACTCTGCATACGCTAATTCAAAAGGAAAAAGCAATAGCAACCTTACTAATGCTAAAGTTTAAGAAGAAACAATATGCAAAATAACGCACTAATCTTGGATAAATGAGAAAGAGTAATTGAAGCACTTGCTCGTGGCAACAATATTATCAATATTATGATGCTATATGTCAAAATATATAGGTGAAGGCAAAAAAAATACTGCTTGACCTACCTTAA
>NZ_CAHJWD020000264.1 GCF_903642095.1 Bathymodiolus brooksi thiotrophic gill symbiont
CTTCTAAATTAGCATCAATAAATCAGTCAAAACAAGCTAATGCGACATTACTCTCAGAAATACAGAAGCTTGATGGACTTAAAAGAACGAACGCAGATAGTGTTACAATTACTAACTTTAACCAGCAGTATCAGACACTAAATACGGCAACTAATGCACTTATGACAAACTATACGGAACAGAAGCGCATAGCAGACCTTGAGGAGGCGGCATGGCAAAATCAACTAACCGTGGTAACAAGTTCCCTAACAGCAGCAAATACCGCACAAGCAAATGCAACAATCACTATGGGCAATAACTATAATAGTTTCCCTTCTAAATTAGCATCAATAAATCAGTCAAAACAAGCTAATGCGACATTACTCTCAGAAATACAGAAGCTTGATGGACTTAAAAGAACGGATGCAGATAGTGTTACAGTTACTAGCTATGACCAACAGTATCAGATACTAAATACGGCAACTAATACGCTTATGGCAAGCTATGAGGAACAGAAGCGCATAGCAGACCTTAAGGAGACGACATGGCAAAATCAACTAACCGTGGTAACAAACTCCGTAACAGCAGCAAATACCGCACAAGCAAATGCAACAATCACTATGGGCAATAACTATAATAGTTTACCTTCTAAATTAGCATCAATAAATCAGTCAAAACAAGCTAATGCGACATTACTCTCAGAAATACAGAAGCTTGATGGACTTAAAAGAACGAACGCAGATAGCGTTACAATTACTAACTTTAACCAGCAGTATCAGACACTAAATACGGCAACTAATACGCTTATGGCAAACTATGAGGAACAGAAACGCATAGCAGGCCTTGAGGCGACATGGCAAAATCAACTAACTGTGGTAACAAACTCCGTAACAGCAGCAAATACCGCACAAGCAAATGCAACAATCACTATGGGCAATAACTATAATAGTTTCCCTTCTAAATTAGCATCAATAAATCAGTCAAAACAAGCTAATGCGACATTACTCTCAGAAATACAGAAGCTTGATGG
>NZ_CAHJWD020000265.1 GCF_903642095.1 Bathymodiolus brooksi thiotrophic gill symbiont
TTACGGCCTGTTAAATAATTTTCTAGTAATTTTACTGATTGGGATGACCTATAGTGTTTGCTTTTGAACAAAAATGCCAAGCCAAAGGACAAAAATTGAAATTAGACAATATAAAAGAATGAAAAATTGTTAGCTTATTAAGTTTAGATAAAAAACAACCAATACGCTTTAGTACACTTAATTGCTGTGAAGCTTTACGACAGATATTTTTTATATGTTTATCAAAATTTAGCTGATAGTCTATATCAATACCCAATAATTTTACAACTTCATCACATGATATATTAGCAGACTCAATATTAAAAACAGGTTCTTTTGCATAAGTTTTCTTCCCAACAGCAATAGCTTGAAATTTATCTGGGTTGGCTTGCATACAATTAAAATTAAACCATTCAATTAAAATAGAGCTTTCTTTTTCTAAAACATTAATTAAGGTATTATAATCTTGATCTGCATATGATAGGGTGTTGTCATCAGCATAGTTGTACAATGTTCCATGTTCAATGAAGTAAAATATATCGTTTATAAAAATGTTAAAAAGCAAGGGCCCCATTATGGAGCCTTGGGGAACACCTTTCTGTAAAATTTGCCAACCACTGACCACCCCTTGAAGTTTGATTTGTTGCTTACGGCCTGTCAAATAATTTTCTAGTAATTTTACTGATTGGGATGACAGTCCATAAGCAGCCAATTTACTGAGAAGAATGTCGTGTGGCAGACAATCAAAAGCTTTCGAAAGATCCATCAAAATAGCTGCCACATAACAATTCTTGTCAAGAGCTGATTTCCAATCTTCAAGGAGTCTCAGTAGTGTGGTCTGACATCCATGGCCCTTTCTGAAAGCACATAAAAAATCATGAAAAATATTATTAAAAAATTCAACTAACTGATCTGACAGCACCATCTCATAGATTTTTGAAATTGTTGGCAGAATACTGACAGGACGATAGTTTTTTTTGTCTAAAGGATCATTTTTTTTGTGCAGAGGTACAACTTGTGCTTCTTTTAGTCTGTTTGGAAATTGACTGTGTTTTATTGTGTTGTTTAAAAGTGTGGTGAGATGTTTATTGAGTACAGGTGAACCAGCTTTGAGAAGTTTACATGATATTTGGTCAACACCAGTAGCTTTCTTGATATTTATTTTGTTGACCAGTTTAGTTATAGTGTCTGTGTTTGTTGGTTTGAAATCAAACAG
>NZ_CAHJWD020000266.1 GCF_903642095.1 Bathymodiolus brooksi thiotrophic gill symbiont
AACGGAGAGCAGCCCGCTATGTCAGTAACAGGTACCACAATACAAGGGGGTCCGACCTATAATCCGACAGTCCGATAGTCCGACAGTCCGATAGTCCGACGGTCCGATAGTCCGACAGTCCGATAGTCCGACAAATGCTTTAAACTGATGAAAGTTTTGAAAAATAATTTGGCCAAAAATGATATATTCGTAATTTCAGGATATGGGCCATTCATTTTTATACGCCCGTCAAAATACGGGCTTATTATGGCATACCGCTGTTCGTCCGTCCGTCCACGCCTCGTACGATAACATCTCTCACTTGTTCCCCCTTTTACTGATAGGTCACGTCGTGACATACATTGTATTGATAAAAGGGGGAGCAAGTGAGAGGTGTGATTTTAGTCAGTTTGGAAAACGCCAGTTTTCATATGGTACATGTATATACAATTAATTGGTTTAAAAAAGTGCAGAATATTAATTACTGTTCTCACGCTGCGCAACCGACCTTCAATTGTCATAAAAGAGGGGGGGGGCGTATCATGGCACAGTTGTTTATTTTGTCATATTCCGATGCTGTTTCTTTCCGTGATATAAGGGGTCACTTAGGGACAATTCCTTCAATCGTAACTTTTTATATATGCGTTTGTCGTAGAAGGCGACTATAGCAGGGTCACCCGTCGGAATCCCGGGGAATAAAAATAGAACCAACTTGTCGTCGGAAGAGACAGAAAAACAAGTTCCCGTGTTAAGCCGTTGCCCATGTTGACCCATCCCAGAGTCCCCTCTTTCTGATTTTTTGTTTACAAACTTTTCTCATCCTGAATATGACTGAAATATTGCTTGCTGGACCTTAAGCAATCAATCAATCAATCAATTCGCACACATTATTGTATCCAGCTCTATTGGTGTGTCGACATTGCTTTTTAACATAAATATTCCATGATAAAGGGCGGGGGACACTGGTACGCTCTCCTTTTGGCTTTTCCTTTTTTTTTGTATTTCTTTTTTTTGTGTATTCATTTATTTCATCTTTCTTTTTAATAGTGACTTTTCTTGGCTGGACTCGGCTACACGCTACTTAAATAAAGCCTGAAGTAGTCGCTACTAAAAAATATACGGGATACTTACACTACCGGTTCATCACGATTGGATCCAGGTCTTTATGGAGTCCGCGTTGTTCATATATGTGGTTTTTTTTAGCTCTTGTGTGGCCCTGCCAATTGTTTGTCCGTCTATGATATCGTGTTTCCGATGTTCTGGACCTTTCTTTGGTGAGTAAACGGTTCGGTTTCTGGCCCCATATTACACATGTTATAGTGTTAACTTTCAAAGAAATATAGCATTTGTCGGACTATCGGACTGTCGGACTATCGGACTGTCGGATTATAGGTCGGACCCCGGCATGGGACATATAGCCCCTGTAATAAATAAAGTTCTAACAGGGCATGGGACATATAGCCCCTGTAATAAA
>NZ_CAHJWD020000267.1 GCF_903642095.1 Bathymodiolus brooksi thiotrophic gill symbiont
AGTACCTGCACTATTTTTAAGGGGTATAGCACTGATTTGCATTGCAGAAAAGTTATCCAAATATACTCGTATAACATTGTTAGTGTCACTGACGATAAACTTAGTGTTTTTAGTATCTTGCGTAAAGTCAAGGGCAAATGCCTGCGAGGTAAATAGACCGAATAAAACGGTAATGATAAAACGATTAAATCTGTTCATAATAAACTCCGTAATTAAAAATAAAATAATGCTAGCAACAAAACTTAGCACTTGTAAAGACTGGCTTTTGGTGTCACTGGGCAAGCCTGTTAAATTTGGGTAAAATCCTTGGTAGGATAGAATTTTGTGAAGTTTTTTTTAAGAAGAAAAATAGAGTCAAATATTTTTTCTACAGTATTAATGGCAAAATATTTAATACTAAATGCACACAATTGGTATTTCAAGGGAGCATTTTTGACACTATTTGTGAAAATATCTTGTTGAATATAGGAAGTGCCGATACTATTTGTAGAAGTGCGGTTACTCTTTTTTCGCCTAAGAGTATTAAATAAAATTAAACTGACATTAAATAAAGCGACAAAAAAACCACAAATAAAGTGGCTAATAATAGTGCGTAGAAGAGTAAATGCCGTTCGGCTTGAATTAAACCTAGTTGTTGCTAAATTGCGGTGCGGTGCGGTGCGGTGCGGTGCGGTGCGGTGCGGTGCGGTGCGGTGCGGTGCGGTGCGGTGCGGTGCGGTGCGGTAAGTATATGTGTATTCATAAGCACTGTATTGTTCCATAAAATAAATATTTATGTGGTTTTTTTTGAGTTTTTTTTATACAAAGCACCCTCGAATCCACGCTATTCGTGGAAAGAGAGTATTTGCCAGATAATAACAAAGACTAATAGAATCTGTGTAGTGAATCATTACACAATAATGTAAAGTAGGGAAGGGTTTGTAACCCTTCCTAGGGTTGCAAGCCTCTCCCTCCTTACAAAAATTGACGGGGGAAAGGAAGGGTTACAAACCCTTCCCTACTTATGAGGGCGGGGGTAATGTTTGTGGGGCTTTATTGGGTTTTTTGTTTAGTGGGGGTTTTGTGTTAAAATTGGATTTTTTTTGTGTGTAGGGTGAGTGAGATGGATAAGACGAAAGTGGATGATATGTTAATTGAGATGATTACGCCTAAGGTTAAGGAGATTGAGGAGAATTTTTCTCAGGGTAAGGGGCTTTCTCAGGATGATATTAATACTTTGCTGTTGAAATCGCAGTATAACCATATTAATCATTTGGATTTGAAGCTGAATGAGGTTACGCACAGTGTGGTGGCACTTGAGGGGAAGTTTGATAAAAAGTTTGTGGCACTTGAGGGGAAGTTTGACAGAAAGTTTGTGGCGCTTGAAGCGAAGTTTGAGCTACTTGCTGAGAAGGTGGAACATTCTATTCAGAAGGCGTTAAATAGAAATATGTGGTCTTTGTTTGCAATAATGGGATTCTTTTTGACGCTTTCTAAGATTATTGATAAGTTTTAAGTCGTATTTCGGTCAGTTGACATAAACTTTGCTTATTACTAGTGATACATTTTGAAAAAATATCTCAACAGCAATTTTTGCAAGAATATTGGCAAAAAAAACCCTTGTTAATTAAACAGGCTTTGCCTGATTTTATTTCTCCGATTACATCCGATGAGTTGGCTGGACTGGCACTTGAAGAGGTGTTTGAATCTCGACTAATTACAGGTTGTGCAGGGGCGGCGTGGTCATTGCGTAATGGGGCTTTTACGGAGCAGGATTTTTTGAATATGCCAGCCCGAGATTGGACACTGTTGGTGCAAGGAGTGGACAGGTATATTGATGAGGTGGGTGATTTGGTCTCGCACTTTGATTTTATTCCTCGGTGGCGTTTTGATGATGTGATGATTTCTTATGCTACAACAGGTGGGAGTGTGGGGCCACATTTTGATTATTATGATGTATTTTTATTGCAAGGAACGGGAAAAAGGCGTTGGCATTTGAGTGCAAAAAATTGTGAAATGGGGAATTATTTGGCAGGGGTTCCGTTGAGAATTATGGATAAATTTGAAGCGGAGCAGGTGTTTGTTGTTGAGCCGGGAGATGTGCTTTATGTGCCACCAAAAGTGGCGCATCATGGCGTGAGTTTGGATGAAGATTGCACAACGCTGTCTTTTGGATATCGGGCTTATGGGGCGTGTGAATTGTTTGAGTTTATGGACAGGCCTTGTCCTGATGGGATGAAAACCGATTATTACCAAGATCCGCAGTGGCGTGATATCGGGCAGCCTGCATTGATTCCTGATAGTGCTATTCGGCAAGCACAAATTTTGCTGGACATTGACGGTATGCAGTTTGCCCAATTTGTAACAAAGTTGGATGCGATGGATGTGCAGACTTTGCAATTATTTGAGTATGAAAATCAAGATGAAGACTTTGATGTGTGCGGTCGTTATCAACTTTATTCTGTATGCAAGATTGCTTATTTGCAAGAAAATAATGCGGTTCGGATGTTTGTGAATGGGGAGGAAGTTGAGTTTAAAGGGGTTGATAAAGGGGATTTGATGAATTTTTGTAACAAACGGCGTGTTGATTCGTTACATTGTTCAGAACTCGCTAAACAACTGTTTGAGCAAAATCTAATCTTTTTAATGTAATAATGCCAATAACACTGGTTTTTTTATCCGTTGTTGCCATTTGGTCAACTACCCCACTTGCAATTGTTTGGTCAACGCTTGGTAGCAGTCATAGTTTTGGTGTTGCTGCAAGAATGGCACTTGGGCTTAGTATTTGTTTATTGCTACTGCTAATAAAAAAGCAAAAACTCACTTTAACGCCGTTAAGTTTGTGGAACTATTGGTATGCTGGTTTGGGTGTATTTGTTACTATGAGTTTGATTTATTATGCTTCACAAAATCTGGCCTCTGGTGTTATCTCTATAATATTTGGTTTAACGCCTATTGTAACTGGGGTATTTGCACTAATATTGCTGAGAGATAAATTTTTTGGTTTTAACAAAATGATTGGCTTGCTGTTAGGTTTGAGTGGATTGATTGTTATTTTTTCTCATTCTTTAGTGGAATCAACAGACCTTGTTCGTGGGCTTTTAGCAGTTACCTTGGGCATGACTTTTCAGGCGTTTATATCGGTCAAACTCAAACAAATCAACGCCCAAATTTCAGTATTAGAAACCACCACAGGTGCCTTGTTGTTTAGCACTCCTTTATTTGTTATTATGTGGCTTTTCAGTGAAGGTTCGGTGCCTGAAATCACCCTTAAAGGCGTGCTCTCTATAGGTTATTTATCTACATTTGGCTCGGTCGTTGGCTTTATGTCTTATTACTATTTAATTAAGCACGCTAGCGTGAGGGTGGTGGGCATTGTGCCACTGATAACCCCTGTTTTTGCTTTACTGTTGGGGTCGTTATTTAACAACGAAACCCTTTCGTTAATGCAGGTTGGTGGCATCGTCCTTGTGTTAACTGGTTTAGGCTATTACGAATATGGGGCAAAGACCTCGAAATAGGATTGTTTTATTTCTTAACAAGTGCTGAGGATTTAAACTGTAAACCTTTCCAACCGTAAGTAATAAAATTGCGGATATTTTGGTGTGCAGTGCCTTGAGGGTCGTTAAGAACGGCTTGGTAGTGTTCGCCAAAGCAGTGTAGTGTTTCCAAAGGAGTTAATTGATGGATAATGGCAAAGCCAAATAATTTAGCACTCCCTTGGTTCTCATTCTCAGAATTTTCAAGCGTGCCATTAATGAATGGTGCTGGCGTATGGTCGAAGTTATCTTCAATTAACTCCATTAAGTCTGCAAACTTCATTGCTGCACCTGCTCTAAGTTCTTTTAAATACGCTTCTTGTGTCATTTTTCCACCTTGTTATACCGTCATTGGATTTGACTTCTTTATATCGACACCATATTTTTTAATTGCATTGGTAACGATGGATGCATCCATTTTTCCTTCATCAACTAAGGCTTTAAGCGTGGCAATTGTCACATAATTGGCATCAACTTCAAAGAAATCTCTAAGGGCAGCCCGTGAATCTGAACGACCAAAACCGTCTGTGCCTAGAACTTCGTAGCGATTGGGGATGTATTTACGCACTTGTTCGGCGTAATTACGCATATAGTCGGTGGTGGCAATTACAGGGCCTTTTGCATCCGCTAAACATTGGGTGATGTAAGGTACTTTGGGTGTGGTGGTGCTAAATCTGTTTTCTCGGTCAATCGCTTGTGCTTCACGGGTTAACTCATTGAAACTGGTTACTGACCAAATATTAGATTTCACGCCCCAATCGTCTGCCAACATTTGTGCAGCTTTTTCGACTTCTCTGAGAATGGTGCCGCTACCAAGTAATTGTACTTCTGCATCGGAATCGCCACGCAACTGGTAGATGCCTTTAATAATCCCTTCTTCTGTGCCTACTGGCATTTCTGGATGGGTATAAAGTTCATTCATAACGGTAATATAGTAAAAAATATTGTCGTGTTTTTCATACATCCGATGCAGTCCGCTACGAACAATTACCGCCAATTCATAGCCATAAGTTGGGTCATACGAAACGCAATTTGGAATAGTATTAGCAACAATATGTGAATCTCCATCTTCATGCTGCAACCCTTCGCCGTTTAGTGTTGTGCGTCCTGCTGTGCCACCAATTAAAAAGCCTTTGGCTTGCATATCGCCTGCCGCCCAAATCAAATCACCTACGCGTTGAAAGCCAAATTTGGAATAGTAAATATAAAACGGGATCATGGTAGTATTATGTGTGGCATAAGCCGTGGCAGCGGCAATCCAATCAGAAACTGCACCTGCTTCGTTAATGCCCTCTTGTAATACTTGACCTTTTTTGTCTTCCTTATACCACATTACTTTGTCGGAATCTTCAGGTTGATAAAGTTGCCCTGAGGCAGAATAAATACCAAGTTGCCTAAATAACCCTTCCATGCCAAAAGTGCGTGCTTCATCAGGGACAATAGGCACAATTTTAGTGCCCAGTTGTTTGTCACGAACCAGCAGTGCCATGATACGATTCAGTGCCATTGTGGTTGAAAGTTCACGGTCGCCACTGGATTTTAACAATGCATCAAAAACACTGAGTTCTGGTGTATTCAATGTTTCCAATTCAAACGAGCGAACGGGCAGTGAGCCGCCTAATTTTTGGCGTTGGGCATTCATATAAACCATTTCTTCACTGTCATCGGCTGGCTTGTAAAAATTTAACTGTTTAACATCTTCTTTGGTAACAGGTATATCAAATCGCTTGGCAAATTTTTCAACTTGCTCAAGTCCGAGTTTTTTCTGAGAATGTGTGGTATTTTGACCTTCGCCTGCTTCACCCATGCCATAACCTTTAACTGTTTTGGCTAAAATAACTGTTGGTTTATCGCTACAGGCTTTGGCGGCGTGATAGGCTTGGAAGACTTTAAAAGGGTCGTGTCCACCACGATTAAGTGCATAAATATCATCGTCACTAAGGTCTTCAACCATTGCCAATAATTCTGGATATTTGCCAAAAAAATGTTTACGCACATAAGCACCATCTTTGGCTTTATAGGCTTGATATTCGCCATCCACCACTTCTTCCATACGCTTTTTAAGCAATCCAGTATTATCCTTAGCGAGCAACTTGTCCCACTCGCCACCCCAAATCACTTTCAATACATTCCAGCCTGCACCTCGAAACATACCTTCTAATTCTTGAATAATTTTACCGTTGCCACGCACGGGACCGTCTAGGCGTTGTAAATTACAATTAATCACAAAAATCAAGTTATCCAATTTCTCACGACCTGCTAAAGAAATAGCACCCAACGATTCGGGCTCATCCATTTCACCATCACCCAAATACGCCCAAACTGTGCGTTTGTCAGTTGGTTGAATATCACGATGATGCAAATACTTCATAAACCGTGCTTGATAAATCGCCATAATTGGCCCTAACCCCATTGAAACAGTTGGAAATTGCCAAAAATCAGGCATTAACCATGGGTGTGGATACGAACTTAATCCATCTTTTCCTGCCTCTTGACGGAATAACAACATTTGTGCCTCAGTGATACGCCCTTCTAAAAAGGCACGAGAATAAATACCCGGTGAAATGTGTCCTTGAAAAAAGATTAAATCCGCACCCTGCTCGGCATCGGGTCCTCTATAAAAATGATTAAAACCCACTTCATACAAAGTTGCACTAGAGGCAAAAGAGGCAATATGCCCACCCAAATCATACGGTAATTGATTAGCCTTCACCACCATTACCATTGCATTCCAGCGAACAATTGCTGAGATTTTCTCCTCAATATCAGCGTTAATATCCGTTACTACTTCTTTATCTTTGACAATGCTATTAAGATAAGCAGTATTAACGCCTGTCGGCAAATCCATTCCTTCTTGATGTGCCATATCCATTAATTTATTCAATAAAAATTTAGCACGGTCATCACCCTCAACACGGGCAACGGATTTAAAGGCTTCTAGCCATTCTTGAGTTTCTAAAGGATCAATATCTTGAGTTGACATATATATATAAAAATTATTAAAAATAAGAATGGGCTAATTATCCCAAATTTAGGAAGCTTTAAAGGTTTACTTTATAAAATATTTTGTCAATAAAAGTGATGCAAAAAATCCTATAAAAGCCAATAAAATTTGCATCCCCTCTGATGCAGGATATACTATATTGCCTAGCATTCCACCTGCAAATAAGGCAAAAAGTGGTAGCATATAAAGTTGAAAAGCCCGATAAAACAATTCATTTGATGAAATTTCCAAAGTAATAAAATCACCAATTTTTACCCCATTTTGCAAAGGTTTGTTAAATACCGTATATTGTTCGAAATAATTAGCCAATATCCCCGTGCCACAGCCACTGCGTGCCTCACAACTGTGGCAACCTGATGAACGATTAACCTTGAGTTTCATCGTTTGATTTTCAATCTCAATCACTTTAAACTGTTCTTTCATTAAAATAAGCCTTGTTTTTTTTTAATATTTTATCAGTATGTCCATTTCAAAATCAATCTTTCAAGCTTACGACATTCGTGGCATTGTTGAGCAAGAATTAACCCCCGAAGCCGTTAAACTCATCGGTCTGGCTATCGGTAGCGAATCCATTGCCAAAGGTGAACGAGGTATCGTAGTCGGTCGTGACGGTCGCCTCAGTGGCGTTGAATTAATGAACGCCCTAAAATCAGGTCTCAAGAAAAGTGGCTGTCATGTGGTTGACATCGGTATGGTGCCTACGCCATTAGTCTATTATGCCGCTCACACAAAGGCAGCCACTTCTGGGGTTATGATTACTGGATCGCACAATCCACCTCAATACAACGGCTTCAAGATTATGATTGCAGGTGAAACACTCTCAGGCGAACGCATTCAGGCACTTTACCAACGCATTCAAGCCAACGATTTTTCCACGGGTCATGGCACTTCGACTAAGGTGGATATTGAACAAGACTATATCGAACGCATCACTCGTAACATCACTTTAGACAAACCCCTTCACATTGTTGTCGATGCAGGCAACGGTATTGCAGGCAATATCGCCCCAAAACTGTATGAACAACTGGGGGTAAAAGTAACAAAATTGTTTTGCCTAGTTGATGGTAATTTCCCCAATCACCATCCCGACCCTGCCAAACTTGACAACCTAAAGGATCTTATAAAAGAAGTTAAAAATACCAATGCAGATATGGGTTTTGCCTTTGACGGTGATGGTGATAGACTGGGTTTAATTGACAACAAAGGCACCGTCATTTGGGCAGATAGACAAATGATTTTATACGCAAGAGACATTCTCAACCGCAACCAAGGTGCTAAAATCGTCTTTGATGTCAAATGCTCATCACACCTCCCCAAAGACATTACTAAACACGGTGGCAAAGCCATTATGTCACGCACAGGACACAGTTTCATTAAGGCTAAATTAAAAGCAACAGGTGCAGCACTCGGTGGCGAAATGAGTGGACACATCTTCTTCAAAGAACGCTGGTATGG
The DNA here is from genome assembly GCF_903642095.1 of Bathymodiolus brooksi thiotrophic gill symbiont. Taxonomy (GTDB): domain Bacteria; phylum Pseudomonadota; class Gammaproteobacteria; order PS1; family Pseudothioglobaceae; genus Thiodubiliella. The sequence goes on from NZ_CAHJWD020000267.1 coordinate 7,978, forward strand.
CTTTGATGATGCCCTCTACACAGGTGCAAGATTACTGGAAATTCTATCAAAAACTAACAAAACTTGTGCACAAATCTTCGCTGACCTGCCCGACAGTTTCAACACCCCAGAAATTAATATCCACTTTGACCAACAAGGGCAACAATTTGATGCCATGGATAGATTGGCTAAAAATATTCACTTCCCCAACGCTAATATCACTACCATTGACGGCGTTCGTGTAGATTACGACAACGGCTGGGGGTTAGTTCGCCCTTCCAATACAACCCCCTGCCTTGTATTGCGTTTTGAAGCGGATGACGAAAAAACCCTAGGCAATATTCAGGAAAAATTCAAAGTTTGGCTAGCCGACAACGATATTACAGCCGACTTTTAAAAAACATTTGTAAAAGAAGGTTGACATAGGGCCTTTGCATAAATATCAACAGTTGGTAAAAAATTTATTGAAATTTCAAAGAACCAGTGTCGCCAACCCTAAAAAGGCAACAAAGCCAATGACATCAGTGATAGTGGTAAGGATAACACCACCAGCAAGTGCGGGGTCTATTTTAAATTTAATAAGTAATAGGGGTAAAAATGCACCTGAAAAAGCGGCAACGATTAAATTAACAATAATAGCAAGTGCAATAACCAGACTGAGCATCAAATCTGCAAACCAAATATAAGTTGCCGCACTAATGACTAGAGACCAGACAACACCGTTAAGGAGGCCGATAGCGACCTCTTTATTCATCAAGACTTTGAGATTGGAGGTTGTAATTTTACCAGTAGCAATACCACGGGTAACGAGAATAAGCGTTTGAGTGCCAGCAATACCACCCATAGAGGCAACCACTGGCATAAGAATAGCAAGGGCGATTTTTTCCTGTAGAGTAGCCTCAAAAAGACTGATAAAAAATACCGCAACAAAGACAGTAACCAGATTCACACCTAGCCAAATGCTGCGGCGTTTGGAACTTTGCATAACAGGGGCAAAAACATCTTCCTCCTCACTAAGACCTGCCATGGACATTACCGAATGTTCAGCATGGTCACGAATAACATCCACCACATCATCAATGGTAATGCGTCCAATCAGTTGATTATTTTTATCAACCACAGGGGCAGAAATCAAATCACGCCGTTCAAACAAATTCGCTACTTCGTGTTCAGGCATATCGGCGACAATCGGGTGAAAGTTTTTATTAATCAAAGGGGCAATATTTTGTTCTGCTTCGTTAGTTAATAGCGTAGAAATATGGATTGACCCTAAATATTTATAAGCACGGTCAACAACAAATATTTGGTCGGTGTCAATCGGCATTTCTTTTAGTAAGCGTAAATAACGAATCACTGTGCGCACATTAACATCATCACGAACGGTAATAATATCAATATTCATTAAACCGCCAGCAGAATCCTCAGGATAAGACAGCACACGCTTTAAATGGTCTCGATGCTTGTGATCTAAAGTGAGCAATAAATTGTGTAGTGCTGACTCGGGTAAATTAGGCACAATGTCTGCCAAATCATCCATATCTAAACTTTCGGTGGCTTCAACAATAGAATCAACTTTCATTTTACTGAGCAGTTGTGTGCGTACTTCTTCGCTTAAATCTTTAAGAATATCACCTTGTGTGCCAGTGTCAATATTGAGCCAAAGTTGCGTCCTGTCTCTAGGTGGAATGGCTTCCAATAAGCGGGCGATTTCAGCCGAATGTAAGTTGGCAAGTTGCGTAGTGGCTTCTTCATACAAAGATGCCTCCAAAGACACTATAAGTTTCTGCAGGCATTCTTCGAAAGAAGTGTTTTTAACTTCTGACATTTGTTATATTTTTAGGGCATTACCCCATTAACCTTATTTTCGATGATTGTTAAGTTTATCTTTGTGTTTCCTTACTTGTGCATCCAGTTTGTTAACCATTTTATCAATTGAAACATACATATCATCACTTTCGGCTTTTGCGAATAAATCTGCACCACTAATATGAATAGTTGCTTCGGCTTTTTGCACGCCCTTTGCAACTTCTAAAATCATATTAATGTTAATTAAATGATCAAAATGATTTTTAATTTTCGCCAGCTTTTCTTCCGAATGCTGTTTGATTGCATCGGTAATGTCAAGATGATGACCTGAAATACTTAATTGCATAAACGCTCCTTGTGTGAGTTAAATAATAGATTTAATTGTGCCATAAAATCAAGTAAATAATGAAGTATTTATTGCATTTTTAATAAATAAAAATTTCCACAAAGATTAATTTTAGATTATAATAACTTTTTTAACATATTTTACTATTACTTAGGAGATTGATATGAACGCTGTAAGCAAAGAAAGTAATGAATTAAGTGCAAAAAGAATTGCATTGCAAAACACTTTTAAAAAATTTAACGAAACCAATGGTTTTTCTTATGAAGAATGGGTTAATCCACCAGTAGGTCATTTTTACGAAGGTTATAAACAAGAGTTAGAAGAAATCAATAACCAAATGGCACCACCTTTACAATACCAATCATAAATGACTGTCTGATTGGTAATAAAAAGCCCCATTTTGGGGCTTTTTACTTTTCTAAAGTAAATTATAATGTCTTATTTAATGTCAAATTACGCACCGCTTGAAGTTACCTTTGTTAAAGGTAGGGGTTGCTACTTAACAGACACACAAGGGGAAAAATACTTAGATGCACTCTCAGGTGTTGGCGTAGTAGGTTTAGGTCATTGCCATGCCAATATTACCGCTGCTATACAAACGCAAGCAGCAGAATTGTTGCACACAAGTAATTGGTATCACATTGCCCATCAGGAGACGCTCGCTGAGAGGCTCTGTAAATTATCCAATATGGATAATGCATTTTTTGCTAACTCAGGTGCTGAAGCGAATGAAGCGGCAATTAAAATTGCCCGCCTCCATGGGCGTGCCAATCAGATTACCAATCCAGTCATTTTAACCGCCAATCAAGGATTCCATGGACGCACCATGGCAACACTTTCTGCCACAGGTAATGCCAAAGTACAAGCGGGTTTTTCACCTTTAGTTAGTGAATTTATTCACATTGACTTTAACGATGTAAATGCCATTCAAGCACACACTGATAATAAAAACATTGTGGCTGTGATGCTTGAACCTATCCAGGGCGAAAGTGGTGTGTATGTGCCGAAAGATGACTATTTAAATCAAGTGCAATCCATTTGTCAAGCCAATAACTGGTTACTTATTTTAGATGAGGTGCAAACAGGTATTGGTCGCACGGGGAAATTATTTGCCCATCAGTATAACAACCTTACTCCTGATGTGCTTACCTTGGCAAAAGGTTTAGGCAACGGCGTGCCAATCGGTGTATGTTTAGCCAAAGGCAAAGCGGCAACTTTATTTACACCGGGGACACATGGCTCTACTTTTGGCGGTAACCCACTGGTTTGCAAAACCGCACTCAGTGTGCTTGACACGATTGAACAGGACAATATTCTTGACAATGTCATACAAATGAACAAATACTTGGTTTCTGGTTTGCAATCAATAACAACCGACAAAGTTATTGAGATCCGCTCAAAAGGCCTAATGATTGCCATTCAACTGAATCAAGATTGCACCGAATTATTAAACGCTGCATTACAAAAAAAACTGCTAATTAACATTACTGGACGCTCCATCCGCCTACTGCCACCACTGATCATTAATCAAACTGAAGCGAATATTATTATCAATACTATTAACGAATTACTAAGCGCTCTGTAGGCGTAGGAGAGTTGAATGAAACACTTTATCAATCTGGATGACTTACCAAGCAATGATTTAACTCAAATTATTGATCAAGCGATTGCCTTAAAAAAACAACATAAGTCAGGGGAAATCAACAACACACTAGAGAATAAAACGCTAGCAATGATTTTTGACAAATCGTCCACCCGCACCCGAGTTTCTTTTGAAGCAGGTATGGCGCAACTGGGCGGGCATGCATTGTTTTTATCAGATAGAGATATTCAACTTGGGCGAGGAGAGTCAATCGTTGACAGTGCCATTGTTATTGGCTCAATGGTTGACGGCATTGTGATGCGTGTATCTTCACACGAAAGCATTAACACTTTTTCACAAAACGCCAATGTGCCAATTATCAACGCCCTATCCGATGAATCTCATCCTTGTCAGTTATTGGCAGATATGATGACCTACAAAGAGCATAAAGGCAGTATTCAAGGTAAAACTGTAGCGTGGATTGGTGATGGTAACAATATGTGCCACACTTATATGCAAGCAGCCAAAGCATTTGGCTTTACACTTAACATTGCCACACCTAACAACTACCAGCCAGACCCAATTTTTGTTAAAAAATATGCCCCTCATATTCATTTATTTACCAATGCACAAGATGCTTGCCAAGCAGTCGATCTGGTGGTAACCGATGTATGGGCAAGCATGGGACAAGAAGCCGAACAAGATATGCGTGAAGTTGCCTTTAAAGATTTCCAAGTAAATGACAAACTCCTCTCAAATGCAAAACCTGATGTTGTTTTTATGCACTGTCTACCTGCTCATCGTGGAGAAGAAGTATCTGCCAGCGTCATCGATGGTAGCCAAAGTTTGGTATGGAATGAGGCTGAAAATCGTTTACACGCACAAAAGGCATTATTACTTTACCTAATCAACCCTTAAATCTACCTAATTACTATGTTATAACCCAGCATAACATTACTTTATACTTAAACCAACATCAGATTACGCCCTTTGACAAGAGTAAAAAAATTACTGTCCAGAACGCACCAAACGAACATATTGGCCTTTGTCTCGACTTATGCGATTCTCAATACTATGACTGAAATTCACCGTCAACGCAGCCTTAAGCTCTTTTTCAATGTTATCAGGCGAGGATGACCAAAAGTGGCTGTCGGCAACAGTAGCAGGTGTATTTGGGAAGACACTCTCATTAATGCTAGGTTCCCGACAGCGACGTGCAAGTAAAGATTTTAGTTCTTTTTTATTTGGTAAACGCCAATCATTATAAGACGAAAAACTGGAACCGCCTAGTTGCAATGCCTGTGCCCAATTATACTTACTGCTTGTTCCTGTGCTACAATCATTACCACTTAATCCTTGAATACATTTTTTCCACATCAAAGTAGTTTGCTTGTCAGTAACCGTACCATCACCATGATCGGTGTATCTGCTATTTTCCCACTTATCAGGAATGTCGTTTTGGCAGGTTTGAGCCAATAAGTAGTTAGTGGCTAAAAATATAATGTTAATTGTTAAAAATAAAATTGTCTTTTTCA
>NZ_CAHJWD020000268.1 GCF_903642095.1 Bathymodiolus brooksi thiotrophic gill symbiont
ATAGATCAAGGTAAGGAAAATGTATTATATTGACTGTTTTTGTTTTAATTTCAATGTGTTCTACATATGCATAGAACCAGGAGATCATATTCTTTCCAATTACAGGCATAAGATAACAAAATATGCGTACCTCAATGAATTTTAGCGATAGATTCCAAGTGCAATTGTCGATCGTTTTCTGTTTACAAATATGAAAACCCGTCGTCTGCAACATTCAACAACTGCGCATGAATAATTTTCTCCCAAAACACGAGTAATTTAGCGGGGTATCTATTTATAAAAGCATTTTTTTAATTCATGTTTTGAAGGAACAATTAGGGGACATACTTTTTATTTCGTTCGTAATTGCGTCCGGTGAGGCTATTATCTTTTATTTTGAATGAATTGTGTAGCCGATTTGTTATGGCGTTCATTTTACCTACGCCGCTCTTCCATCGGTAAACTGACGAGTTCTGTCCCCTGGCTCGTACCTCGGCTAGATTGAGACAGATTGAGTCAGTCTATTCCATCGGGAGTTTCGTAGAAAGAGATTTTTTTATTAGAATTTTATTAAAAGTTTATTTCGATTTTGCATAGAGTAAATAATCAAAGAATTGGGAATTTTTCATTGAAATAGATTTCTTTTGCGTTTCTAAATTATCAATTGATCTATTTTTTAAACTTCCGGTGAGCAGATTTTTAGCTATCAATATAGAAGGAAAAATCGGACAGCTTACCGTTAGAAGGACTTCGTCCTTTATTATGAGACAGGCAACCTGTTTGAAGGACGAAGTCCTAAAATTTCAATAATACGATGATCCGTACACGTTAGCCTCACTG
>NZ_CAHJWD020000269.1 GCF_903642095.1 Bathymodiolus brooksi thiotrophic gill symbiont
CTAAATCCATTCATATCCACATACTTAAGAGGATTGTTGGTAGTGTAAGAATAGCGATTATAACTTTGTGTGCTATAAGGTGCTTGAATATTCGGATCAGCACTTAAAAACCGCCCAATACTCGGGTCGTAAACCCGTCCATTCATATGAATAAAGCCCATCTCATCAATGTGTTCGTGCCCAGTAAAGCCTCGGTTAGTTAGGGCAGGGATGATGGGGAGTAGTGGGTCGCTGGCACGCCAGTCGCCTTGACGTCTTTGTCCGAAGGCGGTGTATGCCATGCGTTCAACGATGTTACCTTGTCCATTGGTAATGGTGTCAATAGAGCCAAGGTTATCGTAGTGGAGGTAGCGGGTTTTGTCGGGGATGGGTGATGTGCCTGCTGTTGTGTCTGTTTTAATGTTGATGGCAATGAGTTGACCGTCGGCGTAGATAAAGTGCTTATGTTCGGTGTTGGTGTTTTGTTTGATTTGTTCGTAGAGTTTGCCGATGTAGGTGGTGGTAATGGTGGTGTTGCTACTGGCTTTGGTTTGGGTTTTTTGGTATCGGCTTCTATTGGGGGCATAGACAAAAGTGGTGTTGTCGTTGCTGTTGCTTTTAGTAAAGCGTTTGGGTTTGTTAAAGGGTGTCCATTGGATGATTTTGGCATCGTAGATATAATCATTATTTGCTGTATTTGATATTATGGTGTTGGTGTTATCAATAACTTTTGTGGTTAGGGTGTAAGTGCCTGTGTTGCCACTATAGGCACCTACTGAAATACAGTAAGTATCGTTTGTGGTGGCAGTAAAGGTAAGTCTTGAATTGTATCCAGTGCCGTCATCGTCGTTTGCTATGTTTGGGATTAGGTTGCCAGTGCTATTGTAAATGCTTTTGAGGTGGGGATCTGACAAAGTGCTGTCTTGGGTGGGTTTGCCCTCTAGATTGAATTTGGTTTGCATGAGATAGTATTCTACCTTGTTGGGCTTTGAGTGGGGTTTTTATTTAATTTACACTGGCCTCTTTGTATTTGAACAAGTTCCAAGTTGAGATTTTGCCCCAAACTCCAAAAAGGATTATTGATACAAAAAAATAATGCGTAAAATATTAATTTGGTGTCCAGTCAAGTGGGGAACTTCAGTCTATCCCCATTATTGCTTTCCCTATTAATTCCCATTATCTCCTTTTAATTTTAAAATCCTAAACTCTGTTTGAAAGAGTATCAACTCCTTTACTTTAGGTTGTCTTTTAAAGTCAAAAAAAGTATTATCCCTTTATTTAGGAATGAAAAAAATTAACGCTTTTAAGTCTTTTGTAATAAAAAATAGTTGAAGTCTTGTGTGCTGCCATCGGGGTGGGGGTGGATTTCACTGGTGGTTTTAATTAATTTGAAATCTGTGTCTAGCAATAGGGTGATTTTATCGCTATCATATTGCACGATGTTGAGTTCAGAGCATTGTTTTGGGCCTGTGGGTGCGAAGGTGGAGAGTAAAAAATATCCATTTGGCTTAAGGTATTGTTTGAGTTTTTGAATGTAGGTTTGTTGGTCTTTTTCATTGGTTAAAAAATGAAAAACTGCACGGTCGTGCCAAAGGTCAAATTGAGTATTGGTTTGAAATGTTAGGATATTTTCATGGTAAAAATGCACATGGTCAAGGTGATTTTCTAATCGCTTTTTCATTGTTTGAATGGCAATTTGTGAAATTTCTAATAGCGATAGGTGCTGGTAATTTTTCTCAAGTAAATTATCAGCTAATGCCGATACGCCTGAGCCGACATCAAGAATAGCATCATTTTTGTTGGTAATATCCAAAATCCAATCCAATGAAATTGTAGACTGTGCTTGATGCCAACTAACTTTATTGTGGTTTTTGGTTGTGTAAATTGTATCCCAATGAGTGTGTGTGCTTGTCATTTGTTTGATTATAATGTATCGAGACTTTGGCATAAATATAAATAATTATCAAGAATTTTCGTTTTACCCACTTGGCAATTTTTCCAGCAACATTCAGCAAGTGCAAAAATTGAATTTTGCTAATCACTTATATTTATCAAAGGTCTTATTGAAATTATAGATAAGGATAATAAATGAGAATTTTACATACAATGTTACGAGTTGGCGACTTGGATAAATCCATTGCTTTTTATACTGAGGTTTTGGGTATGCATCTATTGCGTCAAAAAGATTACCCTAAAGGAGAATTTACACTGGCGTTTTTAGGTTATGGGGCTGAGGCTGATAATACGGCATTGGAATTGACTTACAATTGGGGCAAAAGCAATTATGAAATAGGCACGGGATTTGGACATATTGCCATTAATGTGGCGGATGTATATCAGGCGACTGCTGTGGCAAAAGAGCAGGGTGCTGAGGTTATTCGTGAGGCTGGGGCTATGAATGCGGGAAATACCATCGTTGCTTTTTTGAAAGACCCTGATGGTTATGAGATAGAGTTATTGTCTAAAAAGTTTGATTAGTTAGGGAGTCTACAAATCATAATCTTTGCGTCCAGAGAGGGCGTGTGCAATGGTGTTAATATCAGCATATTCAAGTTCTCCGCCGATTGGGAGTCCGTGGGCAATGCGAGTGATGCGGACATCAAAATGTTTTGCCATATTACTAATGTAGTGTGCGGTAACTTCACCTTCAATGGTGGCGTTGGTGGCTAAAATGATTTCTTCGATACCTTGTTGGTGTAATTTTTGCTCTAATTCGTCTAAACCCAGTTCGGCAGCGCCAATGCCGTCTATTGGTGAGAGGTAGCCACTTAGGACAAAATATTTGCCTTTATATACGCTACTTTGCTCAATGGCGTGAATGTCGGTGGGTGTTTCGACAATACAAAGTTGTGTGTTGGTGCGATTGTTATTGGCACAAATATTACAAATGTCTTTTTCACTGAGTGTGCGACATGATGAGCAGTGTTTAACATGTTCCATCGCATCAACTAGGGCTTTAGCGAGGTTTAAGCCACCTTCGCGATTGCGTTCTAATAGGTGATAAACAAAGCGTTGTGCGGTTTTTTTGCCAACACCCGGTAAAGTGCAAAAGGCTTCGTTGAGGGATTCAATCATCTAAAAGGGTAAATTTACACCACCTGGTAATTTCATGCCACCTGTGGCATCCTTCATTTTGGCGGCAGAAGCATCAGCAATTTGTTGATTGGCATCGTTAATGGCGGTTAAGATTAAATCTTCTAGTGTGTCTTTGTCATCCATTACATCTGGGCTGATTTGAATATCGGTTGCTTGATGTTCGCCGTTGATGTTAATATTTACTACGCCACCGCCAGCAGTGCCTGTGGCGGTTAGTTGCTTAATTTCTGCTTGTGCTTGTTGCACATTGTCTTGCATTTGCTGGGCTTTTTTCATCATACCAGCCATTCCACCTTTAAACATTTCTTGCCTCCATTTTTATCTCTTTAATTGAATTTATATCTACCTTTGTATTAAAGGTTTGTTGTAATTTTTGCACGCCTTTATCGGCTAAAAAATCTTTTTGTAATACTGCTATTTTTTCATTTTTAGCCTGTGTTTCTTTTTGTGCCAAAGTTTGAGTTTTGAGTTTATTAACGCTGATGTTTAGACTGAGTTTGCCAAAATTTTCTTGTAATTTATCTTGAATGGTGCGTTTGATGCTGTCTGTTAGTAAATTGGAAAATTTTTCATCCAAACTTAATGTAAGCGTTTGCTGGTCAGCACTTTCAAAGACGGTATTTTTAATCAACATATGCGCCATTGTGCTGAATTTAAGGGTATTTGCCATTTCTTCCCATTCGGCTTGAGAGTTGATATTAAGTGTTGATTGTTGCGTTTTAGGCTTAATTTCAGGTGTCGGTGCTAATTTAGGTGTTTTTTTTTCTAGCGTTTTTGTTTGTGGTGTCTTGTTGGGTGAGACTGATTTCGTCTTGTTGGGCGTATTAGAGTGAAATGCCAGCATGCGTAATAGTGTCATTTCAAAGCCAATTTGCTCACTTGGTGCAAGTGGCAATTCTTTGTTACCATTAATGGCTATGTGATAAAACAACTGTAAATCTTGGGTAGATATTTTTGTGGCTAGTGTTTGAATGTCGTTAGCAATGTCTGTATTATCAAGACATTGTGCGATTGATATTTGGTGAAATAAGGCACTTAAATCTTTTAGTGCTTGGGTTAAGTTTTCGCCTTTGTGCGACAACTCTCTGACAAAGTTAATACACGCTTGTGCATCTTGATTGAGTAGGTGTTTTGCTAAAGTTAGAATGTCATCATGGAGCACCAAACCCAGCATTGCTTTAATGTCTTTGGTCATTACAGTGCCATTGCCATAGGCAATAGATTGGTCAAGTAGGCTCAATGCATCACGCATAGACCCATTGCCAAAGTCGGCAATTTGACTGAGTGCCAATTCTTCATATTTTAACTTTTCAGTCTCCATGATAAATTTTAGTTGACCTAGGATTTCTTCATGTGTAAGTTTTTGCAAGGTGAATTGTAAACACCGAGAAAGCACTGTGATAGGCACTTTTTGCGGATCTGTTGTTGCCAGCAAAAATTTAATATGCTTAGGTGGCTCTTCTAGTGTTTTTAGCAGTGCGTTAAAACTACTTTTTGAAAGCATATGCACTTCGTCAATCAGATAAATCTTATAACGATTTTTGGTTGGCATATATTGCGCATTTTCTAAAATATCACGCATATTGTCAACGCCTGTGTGCGATGCCGCATCCAATTCAATCAAATCAACCGATTGTCCTTGGTCTATCTCGATACAAGTGGCACATTCGCCACAAGGTTTAGAGCTAACACCGCGTTCACAGTTGATGGATTTGGCAAAAATTCTTGCAATGGTGGTTTTACCTACTCCCCGTGTTCCTGTAAACAAGAAGCCATGGTGTAAATTATCCGCATCAAGCGCATTGATTAAAGTTTTAGTCGTGTGTATTTGACCCACCATCTCGCTAAAGGTGTGAGGACGATACTTGCGGGCTAAAACTTGATAAGGTTCGCTCATGTTCAGTTTATTGTATTTAAATCCTTTTGCTTGAAAAAGGATTCGTATTAAAAAAAAGTGGCAGTGCCAGAATAACGGCTAACACATAAAAAAATTATTACCGTTGCTTCCTTCCGGATCTGGCGGAGTTCATAACTGTTTATTGTTAGTGCACCCTAGACACTGCCGAAATTTATTTTACTTGAATTTTAGATTTGTTGATTGATTAATTCAAGGCGTTTGGGTGTGCCAATATCTTGCCAATATCCTGAGTGGTGTTCGCCTGTTAATTGCTGGTTATCAATTGCCTCTTTAAGTAGCGGGTAAAGAGCTAATGCACTTTGAGTGTGAATATGATTTTTAAAGAAATTAGGGCGATAAATGCCTATGCCAGAAAAGGTAAGGCGGTTATTTTTATTACAATTAATTTTCTGCTCAGTGTCAATAAAAAAATCACCATTAGGATGATGTTCAGGGTTGTTGACTAATACAAGGTGGGCTAGCGAGTTGGTTGGCAGGGTGAGTGAGGATAAATCATAATCACACAATATATCAGAATTAATGATAATAAAGGGCTGGTTGCCTAATAAGGGTAGGGCTTGAATAATACCACCTGCAGTTTCTAGGGCGTGTTGTTCGGTGCTATATTGGAGTTTTACGCCGAATTTTTTGCCATTGCCTAGATGCGTCTGAATTTGTTCGCCTAGGTAGGAGGTATTAATGACAATGTCGGTAATACCTGCGTTTTTTAGCGCACAGATGCTGTGTTCAATCAAGGGTTTGCCTTTGGCGTTGAGCAAAGGTTTGGGCATATTTTTGGTGAGTGGCATCATACGCTCCCCTCTGCCAGCGGCTAAAATCATAGCTTTCATAAAAATACCTTCAAAATAGCGAACTCTGGATATTTATCAGCAATTTGCAATACATATTTTTTAACCAATGGAATGTTATTTAGATATTGGTGTTTATCATCACGCATTGACAAGCGTTTAAAAATGCCAAGAATTTTTAAATGGCGTTGCAAACCCATTAAATCAAATTGTTTTTCAAACTGTGAAAAGTTAAGTTTGATATGGGCTTGCGTGTGGTAATAGCGTAATAAAATTTGTATTTCATCTGTCGATAATTCAAGGTAGGCATCTTTTAACAAGGAGCATAAATCGTAAGTGTTTGAACCAATCACAGCATCTTGAAAATCAATGACGGCAATTTTCTCTTTAATGACCATTAAATTGCGTGCATGGTAATCTCGGTGGACAAAGACTTGGGGGGAGTTTTGCGCATTATCGCTGAGTAATTGAAAAATATCGGTTAGCAATAATGGAGAAGGGTTTGCCTTCTTCTGTGGCAAATACCAGTCAATTAGTAATTGCATTTCATTTGTTAATAGCACATTATCGTATAAAGGCAAGTCTTTGTTTTGATAGTCAATTTTTTGTATTTTTATAAGTTCGTTAATGGCTTTTTTATACAGATTGATACGATTATTTTCATTTAGTGCTTGCAAGAAAGTAACATTACCCAAGTCTTCTAGCAGTAAAAAACCTTGCACTAAATCTGTTTCAATAATCTTGGGCGCATAAATATTATTTGCATTTAAAAGCGTGGCAATTTTAATAAATGTATCGCTGTTTTCTTTTTCTGGTGGTGCATCCATGGCAATAAAAGTGGCATTATTGCGTTCAATTCTAAAATAACGGCGAAAACTGGCATCGTCACTGGCACTGGTGATAACAAAGTTTTCATCGCCAAAAAAATGTGCCAACCAATCAGTTAATAGGTCAAGTCGTAAATCAGTCATTTTTCAATTGTTGATAATGGTGATAGACGCATTCCCAATAGTTGCCAACTTTTCCATGGTTTACGGCTTGGTCGTCTATTTGAGTAACGGGCATTATTTCACGAGTAGAGCTGGAAATCCACACCTCATCAGCGTTTAACAACGCATCAACAGTAAACGCCGATTCATTAGCAGACAATTTACAAGCCAGTGCACTTTCTAATACCAAATCTCGGGTAACACCCGAAAGGATGTTTTTACTAGCAGGGTGTGTAAATAAAATACCTGCTTTAATCATAAACACATTTGAGGTTGCACCTTCGGTAACAATATTGTCTCGATGTAAAATAATTTCCTCCACTTGGTTTTCTTTGGCGTTTTGAGCATACAATACATTTGCCAATAGCGAAGTGGCTTTAATATCGCATCGAGACCAGCGAATATCAGCTTGTGTAATAACACTAACGCCTTTTTCTAGCGTGTGTTTGGTTTTCGTTATAAGTGGATTTGATTCAATATATACAGTAGGAATTAGTGTGTCAAAACTGTGTTTTCTTTGAGTATCCGCACCACGAGTAATTTGTAAATAAAGCGATTGATTTTCTGATTGAGAATAGCCCAATAATTGATTGAGAATTTTTTGCCACTCACTATTTGAATAAGGATTAGATATTTTTATTGCATCCAAGCTGTTTTGCAAGCGTTTTAGGTGTGCGTCAAGGCGAAATAACTTACCTTGATAAGTTGGAATAACTTCATACACACCATCGCCAAACAAAAAACCTCTATCCATTACTGAGATAGAGGCTTGTTTTTTCGCAATAAAATTGCCGTTAAGATAAACCATTAAAACCTAATTTTATCAAGCATGCGTGAAAAGAAACCAGATTTAGGTGCATTTTCAAGTGCAATAATAGGGAGTTTTATAAGATTTTCACCTTCAAATTTAATGATTAAGTGTCCAATATTGTCTCCTGTGCTAATGGGTGTTGTTAAATCGGTATTTAACTCAATAACTTGTTGGGTTAATTTGTATTGCCCACGAGATAGGGTAATGGTTTTCGAGGTTTTAAATCCAACTTTAATTTCCGCTTTGGTTGAGCCAGAAATAGCTATTTTTTGATTAATTTTGCTTATTTTTTGAGTTTCAAAAAAACGGAAACCGTAATCTAAAATAGTTTGTGTTTGTGAGGCTCTTGCTTGTGTGCTAGTTGAGCCAAGCACTACAGAAATCAAACGCATATTCACGCGTTTAGCGCTGGCAACTAAGTTATAACCCGCTTTTTTGGTATAACCTGTTTTTAATCCATCAACGGTGTGGTCGCTCCATAATAACTTATTGCGATTAGGCTGCTTGATACCGTGATAAGTAAATTCTTTTTGCGAATACCATTTGTAAAATTTTGGAAAATCGCGAATGGTTGCTGAGGAAAGTATAGCCATATCTCTGGCGGTGGTGTGTTGATTTTTGTGTGGCAAACCTGAGGCGTTTTCAAAGCGGGAATTTTTCATCCCAAGCTCTTTGGCGTATTCATTCATATAGGTGGCAAAAGTGCCTTCGGTGCCAGCAATATGCTCGGCTAATGCTACGGCTGAATCGTTGCCTGACTGGATAATCATACCTTTGAGCAGTGTTTCAAGTTTAATGGACTTGCCCACTTCAACAAAACTTTTTGAGCCACCCGTTTTCCACGCTTTTTTACTGATTCGCACTTCATCGTTTAATTTAACTCTACCATCTTTAATCAGTTGAAATACCACATAAGCGGTCATTAACTTGGTCAAACTTGCTGGTGAGCGTTTTTTATCAGGCTTGTTTGAAGCAATAATGGCACCTGAATTATGGTCTAATACAATATAGGCTACTGCATTAATTGATGGGGGTTTGGGGGTGATAAAAATAGCCGCTTGTGTGTTTAGCGACAAGGTGGCAAAAGCAATAAGGGCGAACAAGGATAAAGATTTTTTTTTCATAATTTTTTAGTGAGTATTTAAAGTAAATTGTTGTTTTAATTTGGCTGATAATTGATAAGCAACCATTGCATATCTATTGTCGTGATTATAACGAGTTAATATATAAAAATTCCAAAATGTGAGCCAAGTTTCGTCATTTTTTTTCTGTCGAAGGCGAATAAATGCCAATTTGGTTTTATTATTAATGTCTTCGTCTATATCAAATCCTTTATTACGCCAATACTTGGCATTTTTTTTTGGCTTAGAATTAGAGCGCTTAGCATGTTTTAGATGACGGGTTTTTAAGGAAATAGGGCGTGCAATTTCCCCAAAGTCGTGCCAGTGATGCTTATCAAAGTAATTGGCAATTGAGCCAATGGCATCAACAGGGTTTGAGAATAAGTCAATTTTTCCATCTTGATTAAAGTCAACGGCATAGTAGCGATACGAACTGGCAATAAATTGCGGAAAACCCATTGCCCCTGCGTATGAACCGCTAACGCTCAAAGGTGCGATAGAGTTTTCACGGGTCATAAGTAAAAATTGTTCTAATTCTTTTTGATAAAAAGTGCGACGGCGGTAATTACCAAATGCGCGTTTCACCAAAGTTTCAAATGTTGGGTGCGTGCCTTTTTTGTTGCCGTAGTCAGTTTCTATACCGAGAATGGCAACAATAACTTCGGCTGGAACATGGTAAGTTTGCTCCGCACGCTCTAGCACTTTTAGATTGTCTTGCCAGAATTTAATGCCATCTTTAATGCGTTGTTCAGTAATAAATAGGTCTTTATATTTGCTCCATAACATTGTCGGTTTTTTGGTGCGTTTGGTTTTATCAGTCGGTTTTTTTGTTGTGGATTTATCGGCAACGATAAACTCAATAGTGGAAAAGATAAATTGTAAATTTTCTCTATTAAAATGATGTTTTTTCACCATTTTTTCAATGAAATTTTGCGTCATTTTAAAATTTGTGGCTGGCACTTTTTTCCCTTCTAAAGATAAGCAACTGCTTGATATTAGCGTTAGGAACAACATAAGTAAAATAGATTTTTTCATTGGCTAAAATTGAGATAAATAACTGGGAGTTTGGTGTTTGCGAATGGACATAATAATACCAAAACTTGCGAACAAGGTAATTAATGATGAACCACCATAACTAATCAACGGTAACGGCACACCAACCACAGGCAATAAGCCTGATACCATACCGATATTGACAAACATATAAGTAAAGAAAATAAGCGTTAAACTGGCGCCTAATAACTTAGAAAAAGTGTCTTCCGATTCAAAAGAAATAATAAAACAACGCCAAATAATCAAACTGTAAAGACAGAGCAAGAACAACACCCCTAAAAACCCTAATTCTTCCGCAATTACTGCAAAAATAAAGTCAGTGGCATGCTCGGGTAAAAAATTTAATTGAGATTGAGACCCTTGCTCAATGCCTTTACCTAGCAAGCCTCCAGAGCCAATGGCAATTTTAGATTGTAAGATGTGATAGCCAGCACCGAGTGGGTCTAAACTTGGGTCAATCATGGTTAAAATGCGTTTTTTTTGATATGTCATTAATAAATAATGCCAAGCAACATAACCGCCGCCAATAATGAACGCACCAATTGCACCGAAATTAAGCCAATTGTTATGCCGAATAATCTGAATACGAACACCTGAGAAAAATAACACATAAGCGCCACTGGCACCGATAAGTAACGAAGTGCCTAAATCAGGCTGCTTGGCAATTAACAAAACAATGGTCGTAATGGCAGCAATTGAGATAAATATAGGCAAAAGTTTTGGCGGTAATGTTTTTTCACTAAGGATTGAAGCGATGGCAATCGGCATAATGATTTTCATCAATTCTGAGGGCTGGAAACGCATAAAGCCCAAATCCAGCCATCGCTGAGCACCACCACTACTAGAGCCAAATAATAGCACCAGTAATAGCAAAAAAATACCAAACAACATAAAATAAGGTGAATAACGCCTGAGCAAGTAAGGGGGGATTTGTGCAATCACCAGCATCACGCCAATAGCCAGCACAAAGTGTAGAATTTGTTTATAAATTAAGTGCATGGATTCAGAGGCACTATAAAGCATTAGCAATCCAAAGGCACTGGTTCCCATTAAAATTAAAAATAAAAGCGTGTCCATTTTAAAATAATGCCAAAAATGGCGAACTTCGGCTAGTAATGTGCGTTTCATAGTAGCAATAGCCCAACCAATCTGGCATCGGATAATAATAAATTAAAACTACGGCAAGCCGATTCATTGCTCATGCTTTCAATCCCGATGCCCATTTGCTGAATAGCAATTTGTTGTTGTGGGTCTAAAAACTTGCCAGTTTTTCCAGTGCCAACAATCAATAAATTAATATCATTCTTTGAACTGAGTGGGAATAGCGTCATTTTATCCAGTTTTTCCAGCGTTAAATTGGGGGTTTTTGTGTAATAGTTGGACGAGATAAAGCAAGGTATTGACAATGTTGTATGCGACAAAACAACGGTATTGTTATTTACAGAAATAATGCTGTTATTATTATTGTCTTGCTGATTAAATTCCATGAAAACAATCCTTAATTAGGTTTATGAAAAAAAGGCCTCAAATTGTGTTTAATTATACCCAAACAACATTCAATAACTTGTGCGTGTGAATCTTGTAAAATTATAATTTTTTTAAAAAATGATAAAATTATGTTAAATTCTAATGAAACCGATGCTTTTAGTGCAGACTTAACCAGTGGGGTCGCTGCTTTTGATTCCAAAAATTTTTCAATGGCTTACCAATTGTTAGCACCACTTGCCGCACAAGGCAGTGCTGAAAGCCTGTGGCGACTTGGAATGATGCAGATGAATGGATTAGGAATGGTGGAAAATCAACCCTTGGGATTTGAAAATTTTATGAAAGCAGCCGAGCAAGAGCATGCATTTGCACACCATATGATTGCAGTGGCATATATGACTGGCGAAGGTGTTGAAAAAGATATTATTAAAGCGATTGAGTGGTTTGAAAAAGCAGCTGAATATGGGCTTCAAGGTGCGATGTATGCCCTTGGAATGTTGTATGAAGATGGCAAGGAAGTTGAAAAAAACTTAGAAAAAACACAGTATTGGTATGATTTAGCAGCCAAGGCGGACGACTCGTGAAATCAAGATTTGCCCCTTCTCCGACAGGTTATTTGCACATTGGTGGTGCACGCACTGCTTTGTTTGCTTGGGCTTTTGCCAAAAAACAGCAGGGTCAATTTGTCCTGCGTATTGAAGATACTGATACAGAACGCTCTACACAAGCTTCCGTTGATGCTATTTTGGACGGTATGAATTGGTTAGGATTGGATTACGATGAAGAGCCATTTTACCAAACTCAGCATTTTGAGCGTTATAAAGCCGTTATTCAGCAGTTATTAGAGGAAGATAAGGCTTATTATTGCGAGTGTTCAAAAGAACGATTGAACAATCTGAGAGAAACCTTAATGGAAAAAGGTGAAAAGGCTATGTATGACGGCTGTTGTAGGGACAAAAAATTATCATCAGGTGCCCACAAAGTTGTGCGTTTTAAAAATCCAATAGGCGGCACAGTGGCTTTTAAGGATGCAGTAAAAGGCAAAATCTCTATTGCCAATAAAGAGTTAGATGATTTGATTATTGCCCGCAGCGACGGCACACCGACTTATAATTTAACCGTTGTGGTTGATGATCATGATATGGCAATTAGCCATGTGATTCGTGGTGATGACCATATTAATAATACACCGAGGCAAATTAATCTATATCAAGCATTAGGCTGGACTTTGCCAGAATTTGCACATTTGCCTATGATTTTGGGTAGTGACGGTGCTCGTTTGTCAAAACGCCATGGTGCAGTGAGTGTGATGGCGTATCGGGATGCGGGTTTTTTGCCAGAAGCTTTGTTGAATTATTTGGTGCGTTTAGGCTGGTCATATGGCGATCAAGAGATATTTTCACTGGAAGAAATTATTGCGTTATTTGATTTAAAAGATATTAATAAAGCACCTGCCAGTTTTAACGAAGAGAAATTATTGTGGCTTAATCAAGACTATATCAAGAATGCCACACCCGAGCATTTAATTCAACATTTAAATTGGCATTTACACAATCAAAAAGTTGATACTAACAACGGAGCAGATTTATCCTTAGTTGTTAAGTTGTTGCAAGATCGTTCAAAAACACTAGTAGAAATGGTTGCGGGGCTAAAGATGTTTTATCAAGATTTTGAAGAATTTGATAAAAAACTTGCCAACAAGCACTTTAAAAATAAAGTGCCACTTGAATCTTTATTAGAAAAATTAACCCAACTTGATACTTGGCAAGCAGATGAAATTAAGTCTATTATTAAGCAAGTGTGCGATGAATTAGATATTGGCTTTGGCAAGGTAGGGCAGCCTTTTCGTTTGGCTTTAAGTGGTAATGGCAATGCAGGTAGTATTGATTTAGTGGCTGAGTTGATTGGCAAAAAAATAACATTAAAGCGTTTAGAAAAATCCATTGATTTTTTTTAAAGACAAATGAGAGTTAAAAATATGAAAGCAGGTGTTGATATACATTGAACAGCAGTAACAAGAACTTTCAGCATTAGCAGACCAATTAGGCGATGTGTTTGATGTGGGTATCATTCTAATGAATAGCCCTGTCCTAGGGAGATGGCATAAGCGTCAACTCTCAGGCTACGCCAGAGATGAAAAAATTAGAACGCGCTTGAAAATAGACAATGAAATCGCCAAATGCCTAATTATTTACCCCAATAAAGACAAGACAAGCAACGATTTATCCAACCTATGGAATGATGGCGAAGAAATACAAGGTTTTGTTGATTTTAAAAAAAATAGGTGTCAAACTACCAGTTTACCCCATCTGAAAATAAAGATAACGGCGCAAAGTAGGGAAGGGTTTGTAACCCTTCCCAATAGCAAATTTAAGGATGGGTTATAAACCCATCCCTACTTGTTAATGCCAAAATGGCTTACTTGTTACGGGAGCGATAATATAACAGTAATTTACTAAAAGCTATCATGCTACCTCATAAAACCCTTACCTAAAATAATCTCCTTCTACTCGCATTTACATAAAAATAAATGCTTTTTTTTATT
>NZ_CAHJWD020000270.1 GCF_903642095.1 Bathymodiolus brooksi thiotrophic gill symbiont
AACGTATAACATGGTGACCAGTTTTATTGGTGTTTAACGACACTTTCAACAATGTGTCAGGTATAGCTCGCCGCAATTTTTTTTATGTGCGCCCCCCCTAACTTGAAATCCTGGATCCACCCCCGTAGAGTATACATATGACAACTAGTAACTGTTTTATCAAGTTCACCTTCTGTCTAGCTGGAATCAAACTCACAAAATGTAGTGTCATTTTTTTTACTGGTTCCTCTAATTTGTTTTTAAGGAGCGACCATTTAACTTGAAGGGGGGGTGTTATGGTTTTTTTGTTTCTTTCAGAAATTTTTTTTTCAGACAACACGAGTTAGAATATTTTTTTTTGTCGCGCACAGCGCAAATTTTTTTTTCCAGAATTTAACATTAAGTTATATGACAAAAATTCTGAATCAGATTATTTTTTCTTCCTCCACCAAAATCAGAATATTTTTTTCAGCAACATTGGGAATTTTTTTTTTCAGAAAAAAACCATACCCCCCCTCCCCTCTCCCTGCAAGTTAAATGGGTCGTCCCTAATCAGATGTACATTTTGTATATCTGGGTAGAAACGAATCTGTGTTTCCCGTTCGTGGATAAGTGTACTCGATTCAACATTATGTGATCAAGTTTGTCAGTTACATGTACTTGCGACAGGCCGGTGGTTTTCTCAGGTTTCCTCCACCAATAAAACTGACCGCCACTATATACATTGTAACTGAAATATCGTTGAAAGTGGCACTAAACACCATAAACCAACCACCCCATTCACTGGCTTAAACACTGTCACATTTTTTGTGCCCGTCTCAAGACCTGGATTTTCACCATCATCACTGTTTAAATTTTCTGTTCATAATTGATGTGTAATAAAAATCTAATCTTAAGATACAAGTGTAAAATATAATGAATATAAATAGTATTTAGTTGTTATATCTCTGTTTATTATATTCTTATGATGTTTTTTTACAATACTTTTGGAATCTTTTGAAGTAAAAAAATGCACATGTCCCCACTTATGAATTTGGGGATTAAAACATCAAACCAATTTTTTTTCTTATAAAAAATAAAACACAAATAAATATAAATATAAATAATATATATAATGACAACAGACATCTTGTGCAGGTATATCAATTCATACACTTTTAATGTCCAGATTTATCATATATCATCATTTAAAAAGATAAAAATGTCAGGTCTCCAAATAAATCATACAATTATCTGAAAATGTAATTTGTCCATACCTGTGTACATACAAAATATGATGCAACCAGGATACAGACTAACAGTACATGTACAAACTTATTTAAAAAATAAAATTGGCAGGTCTTCAAATATATCAAAGATCACCAAACAATCTTATTTTGTCATCTGTTTAAATTATCATACAACTTCTTTTAAAAGTAAAAATGTCAGCTGTACAAATTATTCTACAACTCAATTAAAACATAAAAATGTCATGATCAGGTGTCTAAAGTAAATTATTATAAAACTTCATTTTAAAATGAGAAATGTCAGCTGTCTAAATTATTATACAACTCCATTAAAACATAAAAATGTCAGGTGTCTAAAGTAAATTATTATAAAACCACATTTTAAAATGAGAAATGTCAGCTGTCAAATTATCATACAATTTCATTGAAATAAAATGTCAGTTTCTAAATTATTATAAAACTCCATTTAATTTAAAAAAAAATGGCAGGTGTCAAAAAGAAAAATGTCAGCTGTCAAATATAAATAATAAAACTTGATTCATTAAAGAAGTTTTACTTTGTGTATTGTTGCTCCTGACTGTTTATAACAACCCACCCATAATTGTCCCCTCATGTCAATGTCAAGTGATAAAGGATATTTAATCCCTGTGTCCTCCATTACTTTACATGTCAATATATCTCCTTGTTCAGATAAAACATGGAGGGCATGTGTATAACAGTCACACACAATGACCTATAATATGGCGTTCAGTTTTATTGGTGTTTAACGACACTTTCAACAATGTGTCAGGTATAACGTAGAACATGGTGACCAGTTTTATTGGTGTTTAACGACACTTTCAACAATGTGTCAAGTATAACGTAGAACATGGTGACCAATTTTATTGGTGTTTAACGACACTTTCAACCATGTGTCAGGTATAACGTAGAACATGGTGACCAGTTTTATTGGTGTTTAACGACACTTTCAACAATGTGACAGGTATAAAGTATAACATGGTGACCAGTTTTATTGGTGCTTAACACCACTTTCAACAATGTTAGTTATAGCGTAGAACATGTTGGCCTGTTGTATTGGTGTTTAACGACACTTTCAACAATGTGTCAGGTATAACGTATAACATGCTGACCAGTTTTATTGGTGTTTAATGCCACTTTCAACCATGTGTCAGGTATAACGTAGAACATGGTGACCAGTTTTATTGGTGTTTATCTACACTTTCAACAATGTTAGTTATAGTGTAGAACATGGTGACCAGTTTTATTGGTGTTTAACGACACTGTCAACAA
>NZ_CAHJWD020000271.1 GCF_903642095.1 Bathymodiolus brooksi thiotrophic gill symbiont
AAGTTATATCCCATAGTGTTCCACAAAGCCTTCTTAGGGCTGTCATAAGCTATGTCCCATAGTGTTCCACAAAACCTTCCTAGGGCTGTCATGAGTTATGTCCCATAGTGTTCCACAAAGCCTTCTTAGGGCTGTCATAAGTTATGTCCCATAGTGTTCCACAAAACCTTCCTAGGACTATCATGAGTTATGTCCTATAGTGTTCCACAAAACCTTCTTAGGACTGTCATAAGTTATGTCCCATAGTGTTCCACAAAACCTTCTTAGGACTGTCATAAGTTATATCCCATAGTGTTCCACAAAGCCTTCTTAGGGCTGTCATGAGTTATGTCCTATAGTGTTCCACAAAACCTTCTTAGGACTGTCATAAGTTATGTCCCATAGTGTTCCACAAAACCTTCTTAGGACTGTCATGAGTTATGTCCCATAGTGTTCCACAAAACCTTCTTAGGGCTGTCATGAGTTATGTCCCATAGTGTTCCACAAAACCTTCTTAGGACTATCATAAGTTATGTCCCATAGTGTTCCACAAAGCCTTCTTAGGGCTGTCATGAGTTATGTCCTATAGTGTTCCACAAAACCTTCTTAGGACTGTCATAAGCTATGTCCCATAGTGTTCCACAAAACCTTCTTAGGGCTGTCATGAGTTATGTCCCATAGTGTTCCACAAAACCTTCTTAGGGCTGTCATGAGTTATGTCCCATAGTGTTCCACAAAACCTTCTTAGGACTATCATAAGTTATGTCCCATAGTGTTCCACAAAGCCTTCTTAGGGCTGTCATGAGTTATGTCCTATAGTGTTCCACAAAACATTCTTAGGACTGTCATAAGTTATGTCCCATAGTGTTCCACAAAATCTTCTTAGGACTATCATAAGTTATATCCCATAGTGTTCCACAAAGCCTTCTTAGGGCTGTCATGAGTTATGTCCTATAGTGTTCCACAAAACCTTCTTAGGACTGTCATAAGTTATGTCCCATAGTGTTCCACAAAACCTTCTTAGGACTGTCATAAGTTATATCCCATAGTGTTCCACAAAGCCTTCTTAGGGCTGTCATGAGTTATGTCCTATAGTGTTCCACAAAACCTTCTGCAC
>NZ_CAHJWD020000272.1 GCF_903642095.1 Bathymodiolus brooksi thiotrophic gill symbiont
CCCCAATTATATGGTGTTAAAGACAACAACACCAAACAGTATATAGCCTCTGTAACCACAGACGACAAAGGGCATTACTCTTTTTTAGAAAGTCATATTACTTATGGCTATAAAGCCTATATTGTTGAAGCGGTAAGTGGAACTTATGTTGATGAAGCAAGAATGAGGAGTGCTAAGGTTAACGGTAAAACAGATGCTGAGGCTGAAATTGATGCCACCGTAACTTTAAATTCTCAGGAACCTATACAAAGTATTACTTACTTAAAAGAAGGCAATGTTGAAGAAGTTGCTATCACGCCAGCAACAGATATTGTTGTTAAAGTATTAGAGAGGGAGAATAACTTTTCAGAGGCAATAAGAGAGCAAGTTGCTCGAAATACGATAAGCGGTTTGCTGGGTGCAGTAGCACCTGATGATTTGAATTTATTTACAACTCAACCGATTGACTTAAGTGAGCCTTTACAGGTTGAAAATTCTCAGGATAATCAAAAAGTGTATTCGTCGTTAATGTTGGGTTTGTCTCAATTGCAACAAGATACTGGAAAAAGTATAGCAGAGATTTCCGCAGAGCTCTCGCAAAGTATTAATGTTCAGAATCAAAATGAAGCGGTTCAAGATTCTGCATTATTGTCGCAGTTCAGAGAAAGTTTCAGAGAGTCAATGAAGCAAGACAACCAAGCAGGTAAAGATACTGGCATTCAGACGCTTGAAGATGAGGTGGCTAATGTTGTTACTACCAATGCATATTTAGAAAATGTGGCTTACAAGCCTAACGACAAAGTGGTTAAAGATGGTATTGAATACACATGTAAAGCATGGCCAAATGGGGCTTGGTGTGCTTCCCCTATTTATAAGCCGGGTTCGGCGTTATCATCAAGGGCATGGAGTACTGATGGTGGCATTGCTAATGTCGTTGAAAGTGATACAGATATTAGCAACATAAATTACTGGTCAAACCAAGTTTATGTGGCTGGCAACAAAATATATTACGAGGGTAAGGCTTATGAATGCAAGGGCTGGCCTTATACAGGATGGTGTCAATTAAGGGAGCCGGGTGCCAATGGATGGAAAGACGCTTGGAGAGAATACACGGGTAGTTATGAGGTGGCGGATAATGTTAAACAAGACAACGATAATAAGAGTGATAATGCCGTTAAAGAAGAACAAAAGGGGCAAGCTAAATTAGCCTTAGAGAGACCCTTATTGCAATTAGACCAAAGTGATGGACAATATACTCTATTGATATACGCCACTTATACAAATAATTCAAACAGACCTAATGGCTATGTTTTGTATAAAGATGGGCAACAAGTAAAAGAAGTTGCGTGGTCTGATACGCAAGATACAATAGCCAGTGAGCATGGTTTAAAAGATGACGATATACATCGATATTTTGTTAAAACTTATCGCACTCTTGCTCGTGCTGCCAATGAAAAGGATTATTCTAATGCCAGTATTATTCAAATTGTCAAAGCCAAGAAAGCAACTGAGTCGGCAACCAATCAGCCACAATCTTTATTAACAACGAGTATCTTATCTTTCACAGGGGCGGTTGGTCACAATAGTGGAAAAATTTATATCAATGGAGGTGATGGGGACGGTAATTTAACTATAAGCAGTTCAGATACAAGCATAGCTCGAATAACTGCAATTCCTAATCATGCAAATCAATTTATCATTGAAACAATGGCAGTAGGCAGCACTTCTATTGTTATTCAAAAAGAAGCGAGTAGCGATCAAATTTTTGTAGCGAGTAATGTCATTAATATTCTCGTTGTTGTTGAAAACGCAACACCTGTTGTTGCATCTGATAAAACACCCGGAAAGCCTGTTATCGCTTGGTTGGCTACTTCCATAGCCTATGGCGATTTTGGATTAAAATGGAATATGTGGTGGGGAGACAGAGCGACAACTGCAAAATTATATGTTGATGATGTGGTAGTATCAACTGCAACATTGGATGATTTTAGCGAAAGCAAGGGCGCACAAAGAGGTGGGTTTGGCTATGCAAATGCAGTTACTACCGATACAGATCATACATTTAAAATAGCGTTGTGTAATGGCGATATTTGCACTGTTAGTAATGAAAAAACGGTTAAATTTTTAGCACAAAATAGCGTGCCACCTACAACACCACCTACAACACCACCTACAATACCTACACCACCTACAACGCCACCACCTGCACATTTTAGTAGCAATCATTTTGCGGTAGGTTACCTACCTTCTTGGGGTGTCAATTGGTTTAGCAAGGCAAATGCATCAAGTTCACAGATGGTTGATATAGATCCGCTTTATACCCATGTGGTCATCTCATTTGTGCAGCCAAATATTGCTTATGTCAAAAATAGTAACAGTTTTCAAGGGACAGGCATTGGATTTAGTGCTACATTTGATGCGGTTAAAGAAGCTGTCAAACTATTAAAAGCCAAAAATGTCAAAGTGTTGCTGGCAGTTGGCGGTGCTACCTATAATAATTGGACTGCTTTGGCAAATAATACGGGTGCACACAGGCAGGCTTTGGTTGACTTGGTAACCGATTTAGACTTAGATGGACTTGATGTGGATTATGAAATTAATGGCACAGATGACGGCAACATCGTGCAGTATTATAAATCTATTAAAGTTTTGTATTCTATTACTCAACAAACCAATACCTTATTAAGTATTGCAGGCTGGTCAACGGGTGCTGATTGCACGGCACAAACCCAAAGTGACGCTAGTTGCACAGGAAAAATTTCTTTTTGGAGTGGCAATGCTGGACGCGAACGCCTTGTTTTTAATAAGATGAGAGCAGATAATTTAGAGCCGAATGATGTTTTTGATTACACTGCCATAATGTCTTATGATGGTAGTTTTAAGCGATTTGACCCTGTTTTATTGTATAAGAATTACCAAGAAATATACAGTGGAAAACTTGCCATTGGTTTTGAATTGGCAACCGAAGCTTGGGGTGGTGCTGAGTTAGTTTCCACAAATGCTGAAGCCAGAAGTTGTGAAGGCACTACTAAATCATCTATGTTGGGAGGGGATTCTTATCATATTTTTGATGCAAAAAAACCTTACTCAGTTGAACGCTTTGTTGACTTCATAAAAACCCAACCCAATAGTGGTGTTATGTTGTGGTCTATGTATAAAACAGCAGGTGCCCCTCCATCTTGTGGTAAGGCTTTGGGTTATCAAGCCTTCAATGAATCAGTTAGGCATTTTTTAGGTGGTGCGGCTTTAACTGAAGAAGAGCAATTAGCCAAAGATATTGATGAGATAAATGCACAAATATCCACCTTTAAAAGCACCCCTAAATATATTAAATTAGTAAGTGATGCAAATATATTAAGTGGATTTAATCTTGACATAACCGCCATTACCACTGCAATTACAAATGCTGCAAGTGCTTATTCTGGTGAGAAAAATGTCGCATTAAAAACCACTTTAGAAAACTACTTAAAGACAATAAATACTACTTTTTTACAGCAAAAATCAATGTATGAAATCGCTTTATTAAAGCACAATGCAGAAATTGAGGCAGCAAGAGAGCAGGCACGAACTGTGGCCGTATATCAAAATCTTAGGATTAAAGTTGATGCTGGTATATTAGACATTAAGACAAGTCTTGATACCAGTATTACCACAGCCTTAGCAAGAGAAATTTTCAATGACGACACAAAGACCGAAGTTCAGGCTGAAATTGACATACAAAAAGCACTGATTGGTCAATTTCAAACAAAGGTTACCACAGAAAAAAATACTTTAGCAGGGCTACTTAGTCAGATAAGTAACACCTATTCAGAGGAAAACTCGCAAACTTTGGTGGCATTAGAGCAAACTTATATTATCAAAAAGCAGGCACTGAAAGTTGAATTTGCTTTGTTGATCAATACGGCAATAGTTGCTATTAATGCATTAAAACCTGATGACGATAAAGTAGATGAAGATGGGGAAACAGGTGTAACTCCACCTCCTTCAGGTGGTGATAATAGTGATAATAGCAATGTTACAGAGATTAATATATTAAGTTATTTTGACCAACAAACCGTGGCCAATGGCTCAGGTGTTTCCATTATTTTGACATATAAAAAAGAGGCTGATATCCACTTTAGAGATGCCAAAATTGTAATCAGCGGTGATGCTCAATACATACCAGGCATTATTGCACCCGCTATGAGTTGGGTTAATCCAAAAGAAGAGTATGGCTATGACAATGCCACTAACAAAGTTTTAACCACGCTGATATTTGATACTTTTGCCAAGAAGTATGTGGATACTTTGTTTGGTGGTATTGGGTCAACAATAACAATAAATTTTTGGCCAGCAGCACCGATTAACTTAGGTGGCATTAAAGTTGTGCAAGTAACCCCAGGAAAAGTAACAATAGCACAAGAAGATGCCAAAAAAGCCAAGCCAAATAGGGCGGATTTGGTCGTCTTAAAAGTCAAAGGCTGGCCAAGCACATTGGCTATGGGAACCGTAACTGATAATGATTTTGGGCTTAATCAAAGGTTTTTTGACAGTAAAGTGGATGCGATTTTCAAATACGAAGGTGATGGTTTTGGCGATAGAGGTGATGTCATTGAGCCTATTGTAACAACACAAACTATTAGGCAAGCGCGAGAAATAGAGGCATTAGATGATACGGGTAAAACTAGAGTAATGCCGACTTTAGTTGTTTATACTGCTAATGGTAGTGGTGGCGGTTTGGCACAAAATGACATTAAAACCAATTACAAAACAGAGAACTCTATAGACAGCTCAGATAATACTGTGATTGAGGACAGTAATTTGGTTAAGCATTTTAGAAATACCATTAGAATGGCTGCCAATATGCAGGCTAATAAAGATGATGACCATCCTAATCCAGCAACCATTGTATTGGATGCTGATTTATTTGGTGAGTGGCAAAAGAACAAACTGAATGGCACTTTCCAAAATGAGTATTGCGGCGGTAGTGATGATATTGACTGTGAAAATTATCAGACCATATTAGTTAGAGAAGCAATGCTTACTGCCATTGAAGCAGAAAAAAACTATATGGTTAAAAAATATTCATCCATTGCAACGAATGCCACTAAAACAGAAGATGTAAATAGATTAGAGATAGTTTATCAACTTAATGACATCAAGGCAAAAATTACAGAAGCCAATATTAAAAATAACATTAAAGGCTGGGTTCAATCACAAAACTTTATGATTAAAGAATTTGCTCCAGATGTTGCTTTTGGTTGGGTGATTAATTTATGGAATCCTGGTAGTGCACATTGGGTGCATAAAAAATATACTGGTGAGCGTGATGTTTGGAATAATGCCTCAAAAGGTGTGGCTGTATTTTCTAAGTGGATTGGTGCTTATGATGATAACGACTATCGACCAGACTTTTTAACTTTTGACAAATATGAGCGAGATGGTTTTGGTGCAGCAGGCAAACCTAGTTATGCTTTTTCTTCTAGGGAATGGGATAACTATTTAATGTATGTTAAACAAATTACCGATTTCATTGGAACGCCAGCGATGTTGTGGCAAATTCCAGGTGGACATATGGTTACCAAAACAGAAGATTTAAGTGGCGAATCGCACTTGTGCACTGACAATGAATCAGATGGTTGTTTTAGACATTTGGACACGGCAATATATGGCGGTCATTCTGCTTCGGGTGGGTCGTATTTCATGGGAGACAAAGAAATTGGCACAGATGTGGGCAATATTAGACAAGATATTTTAAACATTGCGCTTAGTGGTTCTCATTACAATGGTGCCACCAAGGTTGGCGACCTATTAGGTCAAGATTCAAGCCACAACTGGGGTGCTAGTGAATTAAGGCATTCTGTGTTTTCCAATGCCTTTGCTATTTTATGGGGTGGTGGCGAGACAACAGGTTCTGTGCCTATTTCTACCAATAAAACGGGTGGCTATAATTGGCTAAAAAATAAGATTGTTGATTACAGAGAAAACGGTGGCATACCGTTATATCACAACGAAACCAGTGATAGTAGCACGAATGCCTTAACTTCTGTTGCGACTCTAAACACAGCATTAACCAGTGTAAGTCTTGCAAATGATATGAATAACAATGTCTTGTTGTTCAATGCTGCCCCCGGAAGTTGGATACCTTCTTCCCTTTATAAGTGGGAAGATTTCTTGGAAGCCTTAAAGGCCATGCACAATACGGGTATTTCAGGTGAAAAATACTGGTTATTTGACGAAAGTGATAGTAACGAACAAAAGCAGAAATATGCTAAAGTTGCCATCGCCTCCTTTTTGGCACAAAGCATGCAAGAAACTATTCAATATAATGCGTGTGATGAAAACTCTTGGCAATTTTTCAAAGATGCCAATACTAGCAAGGCAGTTGCCGACTCTATTGCCAGAGGTGATTTTACAATTGATCAGCCAATGGATGCGGCTTGTGGGCAATTAGGTCAAGTTTATGCGGATTATGGCGTGGACAGTAATGGTATTGACAACCCTTATTCATGCCCAAGAGCACCAAAAATGGAAGTAACGGCAATAACCAACGCCAAATATTATGCTGCTGCAGGGCCAGTATTTGCAGCACCAGATGCAGTGTTGAGTGATTTAGGATTGTTACTTGATGGCAAGCCCGGTCGCTGGGAAGATTCAGGTGATTGTGCTGGTAAGCCAGCAACTGCTGATAATTTTAAAGACCCAAAAATTGAAGGCTGGGCAAGAGATGAATGTAAAGTTTATAAAGGTCAAAAAGCAGGCAGTTTTGTTTGGGATGGCTCTAGTAAACGCTCACTTGAAGGTTGTGGCTGGTGGGGTCGTGGCGTTATCCAAACGACTGGCAGGGAAAACTTTGGTAAACTCAATCATTTTGTTGGCAGAAGCCATGTTGACAAGGATTTGATTAACAAAAATGTTGATTGGAAAGGTGGCGTTGTTAATGTTAAAGCACCCCCTGAGAATCCACTTTATGCAGGTATGGATCTTTGTGCCAATCCAGAATTAATTTGTAGCTCCACAGAGCACAAAGAGATTAAGTGGGTTGCAGGATTGTTTTACTGGATGAATTCAGTTCAAGCATATGAGGGCGGTGGCATATATCAAGACTGGAACTACAAAACAGAGCTGAAAAAATATGTTGATAGTAACTTTGGTGAAAACAACTATCAGCCATTAAATGGCACCTCCTTTATTGATTCTATTTCTGGTATTGTTAATCGTGGTTGCCCTGATGACGAATGTCCTGATGTTGGTAAAGTGCATGCCAAAAAAGAAAGGGCTGATAATTTCAAAAAAGTAATGAAAGGGCTGGGTATTACGCTTACTAATTAGTAACCTTTTAAAAAATCTCTTTAATCAAGAGGTTTTTTATTTTTGTTAAAATGAGACTTTTGTATAAATATGAATTATCAGGCATTCACTTTTCACCTACTTGGTAATTTTTTAAACCCAGTTTTAACCTTGCTAGGGCAAGGTTAAAAGGAATTTTCAATTTGAAAAAAATTGAATTTTGTCAATCATTTGTATTTATGCAAAGGCTTTAAAATAAGTATTTTTTTTTAAAAAAAAGTGGTAGAACTAACAGGGTAAATTCATTGTAAAATAACGCCCATGAATTTAAAGACCGAACTGCTCGTTAACTGGATACAAATTAAGAAGTTAAGCGCACTCTATCAAGATAAGATTAGAGTTGGTATTACATTGTGTCTAACGGTTTATTTGGCTTATGTTTGTGCACAGTTGGCATTAGGTTTATTTGTTAATGTACAAAACCAAGTTGTGGCAGTAGTTGATGCCAAAACATTCAAGTCGAATGCTAACAATATGAGGGCGTATAATAATTTGTTTGGACAATTTCAACGCACTAAAATTCGTCAAAATAATTATAAAAAGGTTAAACTTAGCCCTCTTAATTTAACTTTGGTAGGGACAGTTTTTAAAGCGAAAAATGCTTTAGCCATTATTAAAAATGGTAGTGACAAAGCCAAAATTTATCAACAAGGTGATCAAGTTACCTCCAGTGCACTACTGAAAGATGTTGCTAAAGATTATGTAGTGATTGAAAGAGATGGAAAGTTAGAGAAAATATTAATTAAGTTTAACTATGTCAACCCTAACAATCACCCCAATGGCAAAATAGTTGATTTGGATGAATTCAAACCAAAAGCATCCTCCTCTTCTTCTGATGGGTTGTCAAAAGCACAAAAGCACAAGTTAGGTGATTATTTAAAGGAAATTTCCAGCAATCCAAAAGGGCTATTGTCATTAATTAGCATTGCACCAAACTTTAGTGATGGTAAACTCACTGGCTTTAAATTAAATTCTGGCAAAGAAAAACGCTTGTTTAAAGAGTTAGGATTCAGAGAACACGATATCGTAACTCGTATTAATGACAAAATTCTTGATAATTTATCCGCCTCTTTTGAGGTAATCAAGTTGTTAAAACAAACAAAAAATTTCGATTTTTATCTTGATCGCCAAGGTGAACAACATATTATTACTATTGACTTGAACTAACATTTTTATTTATGACACAAAAAATTAAAATTACTCTATTTTCGATATTATTATTTACTTCATCTGCTCAGGCCTTGGTGCTGAACTTGAAAAATACCGATATTCGCACACTTATTAACACTGTTTCTCAGGCGACAGGTAAAAATTTCATTATTGATCCCAGGGTGAAAGCCAAGGTAAATGTGGTGAGTAATAAAAATATTGATGACGATAAACTGTATCAATTTTTTGCTTCTATTTTGCAAGTGCATGGGTATGTGATTATTCCAGGTGATGATTTTGATAAAATATTGCCCAAAAATGCCACTAAAAATACTTCACCCACCAAACTTTCTAATGACTTAATTGTTAGTGCAGTGCTTGCAGTTGAAAATGTTTCAGCGAAAGAGTTGATCTCTGTCCTGCGTCCATTGGTTTCTCAATACGGTTATTTAACTGCCTATCATCCCTCCAATAGTATTATCATGACAGATACCAATGCCAGTATTAAGCGCATTAAGGATATGATTGAAATATTAGATAAGCAAGTAGATGAGGACTATGAGATTATCACTTTAAAACATACAAGCGCACAAGAAGTGGCAAATATTGTTAAGTCATTATTGCTAAAAAAGACTGGTAGTGCACTGGTTATTAGCGTCAATATACAGACCAACCAAGTTATTATTGGTGGCAATAAAAGCAAACGCCTTAAAGCACGCTTTTTAATCGCTGAACTTGATAAAGACCAAGGGGAAACTGGTGGCACTTCTGTGATTTATTTAAAACATGCGAATGCAAAAGATATTTTGCCAATATTGCAAAGTGTAATGAACAATAAAGCAAGCAGTAAGGGTAAGGGCAAAGCTGCTGTCGTTAATATTCAGGCAGATGAGGCGACTAATGCTATTATTGCTACCACTTCACCAGCGATACTTTTAAAACTTAAAAAAATCATTCACAAACTTGATATTGAGCGTGCACAAGTGTTGATTGAAGTGGTAATTGCTGAAATTCACTCTTCTAAATCGGACGAATTGGGTATTGGTTTATTGGGTTTTGGCTCAAAAATCGGCATTATGGCGACTGATTTTAATCAACAAGTAACAGCACTTTTAAGTGGTATTAGCTCTGGCAAACCTTCTTTAAAGGCAGGTGCTAATTATGTTCTTGGTAATTTTAAAAAAAAGGGGGGAGAGTATACAAGTGGACTGGGGGCAATTATTAGTGCATTGGACAGTATGGGTAATGCCGATATTCTTTCCACCCCCTCTATTGTTACTTTAGATAACGAGGAAGCGGAAATTGTCGTGGGTAATGAAGTGCCGTTTATCACTAACACGCAACTGAGCAGTAGCAATTCCAATCCTTTTCAAAATTATGAGCGTAAAAATGTTGGTTTAACGCTTAAAGTTAAGCCACAAATTAATGAAGGCGGCGGTATTAAACTTGTTATAGAGCAAGAAGTATCAAATGTTTTGCCTTCTGCTAGTGCTGTTGATGTTATTACCTCTAAGCGTAAAATTAAAACCACAGTCATGGTCAGAAATAAGAGATTATTGGTATTAGGCGGTATGATTGACAATATGGTTAGAGACACACAACAAAAAGTGCCTATATTGGGTGACATTCCAATTTTAGGGCGTTTGTTTCGTTTTGACAGAAGTTCCGAAGAAAAACGCCACTTGGTGTTGTTTATCAGACCCACTATCTTATCCGAGAATAATGTCGATAGCCTTAGTAAGGAAAAATACAACTATATTGCAGCCAGAGGCCTCTTAGGGGATACCGAAGGATCGTTGATTGATCGAAGTGAAATTGCTGACCAAGAAAAACCTGAGGCAATAACAACGAAGACACCCATTAAAACACCAGTATCCAATGCATCTTTCGAAACGCCTACACCTGATCTGAATAAAAACGATTTTCATGAAAACGATTTTTACGAAGATGATGATTAGTAAAAAATTACCATTAAGGCAACTTAATAGAGGTGATAATATTATTAAAACACTTTTACAGTACTTGTTATTAAAATGATAAATAAACTTTCATTGCCCTATTTATTTGCTAAAAAGTTTGGCTTGTTATTAGAAGGCAACAAACTTAGTTACGAAACACTGCCTGAAATCCCCACTTTGCTAGAAATTGTGCGTAAACATGGTGCGTGTCAATTGGAAAAAACAAATAAAGTCTCTTTAATGCAAAGAATACAAGTGCATTATGAAAGTGGGGCGTTGAGTAATTTGCAAGATTTTAGCGACAATGCCGAGCAAGATAAAACACTTGATGACATCGCTATGGAGCTGTTTGAGCCAATAGAATTACTAGATTCTGATGATCAAGCTCCTATTATTAGTTTGATTAATGCTTTATGTGCACAGGCAATTTTGCAAGGTGCATCCGATATTCATGTTGAGCCTTATGAGTCTCGTATTCGTATTCGCTTTCGTCTTAATGGTATTCTAAACGAAGTGCTTGAGCCACAACAGAAAATTGCCCCTTTGCTGGTGTCACGCATCAAGGTTATGGCCAATCTTGATATTTCCGAACGGCGTTTACCGCAAGATGGCAGAATTGCCTTACAACTAGGAGGGCGAGCGGTGGATATACGCGTCTCTATTATTCCTTCTGGTAAAGGCGAAAAAGTGGTGATGCGTTTATTGGATAAACAAGTAGGGCGATTGCAACTTAAGCAATTGGGTATGGACGATGCTACTTATGAGCAGATTAGTCAATTGATTCACAAGCCCAATGGCATTATCTTGGTGACTGGCCCGACTGGTTCTGGAAAAACCACCACGCTGTATGCCGCACTCAGCGTGCTTAACAATCAATCCAGAAACATTACCACCATTGAAGATCCAATTGAATACCACATTGATGGCATCAATCAAACACAAATTAATGACAATATTAAGATGTCATTCGCCAAAGGTTTACGCGCCATTCTACGCCAAGATCCTGATATTGTAATGATAGGTGAAATTCGCGACCAAGAAACGGCTGAAATTGCTGTCCAAGCCAGTTTAACTGGGCATTTGGTTTTTTCTACTCTACATACAAATAGTGCAAAAGATGCCATAATACGCCTTAAAGATATGGGTGTAGAGCCATTTTTATTGGCATCCAGTCTTTCAGGTGTTTTGGCACAAAGATTGATTCGCACCTTGTGCAGTAAGTGCAAGAAAACACACACAACAGATGAAAAAGAACAACAAAGATTAAAGCTAGATAAACCGAGTATTATTTACACTCCCTCCTCTTGTGAGCATTGTAACCATAGCGGATTTTCAGGCAGAATTGGACTGTATGAATTGTTGGTTGTTGATGATGAACTTAGGGCGATGATTCACAATGGTGCCAATGAAAATCAAATTTCAAGCCACCTTGAAGGAAAAATGATCACTTTAAGAGACCAAGTCAGAACACTGGTCTCGCAAGGGATTTGTAGTTTAGACGAGGCCATTAGAGTTATCTCTATATAAAGTATGAGTATTTTTGAATATCAAGCTATCAACCAAAAGCAGCAAAAAGTTAGCGGCTTAATTGAAAGCGATCATGTGAAAAATGCACGCATTCAACTTAAGGAAAAACAGCTTGTTGTTTTAAGTATAGAGCCTACAAAACAACACACCAACAAGACAAAAAACCTATTTCAAAAGCAGCTTAGTATGACAGATATTGCCATGATCACACGCCAATTAGGCTCTTTAATTCAGGCCTCCATCCCGATCGACCAAGCTTTAAACACGATTTTGCAAAATCAACACAAAAAACACCTTGTTAAAGTCATTAAACAAACACATTCACAGATTTTGCAAGGACAAACCTTGGCAAAATCACTTGGTTCAAACTATGGACAATTTCCCGATTATTACATTGCCACCATTGAACTTGGCGAAGCCAGTGCTAAATTAGGTGTCATCTTAGAAGCCCTAGCAATTGACATTGAAAAACAACAGCAATTTAGAAGAAAAGTATCTGCTGCCATGATTTATCCGATGGTTGTATCTGTTATTGCCCTTGTTGTGGTTTACGCACTATTGGTTTTTATTGTGCCGCAAATTGCAACAGTTTTTCAGGACTCTGGTCAAGAATTACCAGGCATTACTATCTTTGTCATCAGTTTAAATGAGTTTTTAACCGAACATTCCTTGACTATTTTTAGCATTCTGTTTGTGCTAATCTTAGGCGTGAAGTTACTACTCAAAAAACCTAATGTTAAGGAAAAAATGCAGAGATTACTTGTTAAAGCCCCTGCCTTTGGTAAAGTGCTGATTACCACCAACGCCATCCGTTTTGCCCGTACTTTTGCTTTATTATACGAAAGTGGCGCACCTGTTATTAGCGCTTTAAACAACTCAGCCATGGCACTCAACTATTTACCTATGCGTCAGGCAATACTTAAAGCTAGGGAAAAAGTCCGCGAAGGCTCATCACTTTTCTCAGCCTTCAAGCAATATGAAGCTTTACCGCCCGTTACCCTCTATATGCTTGCCAGTGGTGAAACCAGTGGACAACTTTCTAAAATGCTTAACAAAGCTGCTCAAAATCAAGAAAGTGAAATTGACCATTACACTACAAAATTGGTCAACATCTTTGAGCCAGTGATGATACTCATCATGGGTGGCGTTGTTCTTTTTATCGTTTTAGCAATGCTCTTGCCCATCTTTGAACTTAATCAAATCCCTTTATAAAGTTAATGATCACACGGTTCATTTTTACCCTTAGCTTGGGTATCCTAATCGGTTGGCTTGTAAATGGATATTGGCACAACACAACCATACCTACAGTTGTAAATATTCAAAAACCAACAATTGTGGTTGAGCAGCCAATGGTCAAAATACCTTATGTCTCAGTGCCTATTCAGCGCCCTAAACTTATTAATGTAACCGATGTTTATGCACCTGAAACTTTGATGGCACGCAGTAAAGTAGCCATCAGAGAAGGTGATTATGCCACTGCACTAAAACATCTTGAAGACCTTCTCGTTCAAGTGCAAGACCTTTATCCTAGGTCATCCGTAGAGGCTTTATATATTGATATTAGTAAACAATATATCCAGAAATTAGGTAGTAACCAACCACAAAAAACGATAGACTTTTTAAGTAGAGCTACCAACATTCTGCCCAATTACTTAGAGTTTCATCAGCTACTGGCACAATTATTTTTGACTCTTGAAAAGTATTCGCAAGTGCAATATCAACTCAGTTTTCTAGCAAATAACATCAAATGGAAGGCACAATTTGACCAATTACAAGCCCAACTTAATTATGCCAAAACCTTCCAACAAGGCGACATCGAAATCCCACTCATTGCCCTACCCAACGCATGGCACATTAATGTAACAATTGACAATACCCCTGCTCAACTAATCTTAGACACAGGCGCAAGCATTACCACGCTAAGCGCCCATTTAGTTGCCGACAGTTACCCATCCCTAGGTGAGGTAATCCTCAGTACTGCAAATGGCACACTGTCTGCTTTTAAAGTTAATATTGATACTTTTTCAGTGGGTGCCATTACCAAGCAAAATTTTCCTATCGTTGTGCTACCTAGAGAAAAATTACCCCACAATGTTGATGGATTGCTGGGGCTAGATTGGCTACAAGATTTTCATTTTATTATTGATAAGAAAAATGCATTATTACGCCTTACCCCCATTTCTCCTTAAG
>NZ_CAHJWD020000273.1 GCF_903642095.1 Bathymodiolus brooksi thiotrophic gill symbiont
ACCATGATCTATGCTATAACTGACATATTGTTGAAAGAGGCATTCAACACCAATAAAAAGATATGATATTTAAGATGGCCGACAAGCTAGTCACCTGAGTTTTTGCTCTGCAGTTTTCTGATAATTTCACTGTGTTATGGAATGAAATTAAGAAAATTATTCATATCTACATGCTCAGGACATTATTATCTACAAGTTATGGAAACTTTATGTTAAATATTTGAACTTTAAATTCTTAAATTTGATGGAAATATATTTAACCTTTGTCTTGTGAACAGAACTCAGTTACAATCTACAAACACTTTACAATTTGGATTGGATTATAACTCACAACATATATAACATGCCTGGGAATAGTGATAAAAGTAGTGAGAAACCAAAACCTGTTCAAACTGTACAAACACTGCTTGCAGCAAAAAATGGAAATGAAAAACAAAAGAAGAAAACTCCTAAAAGGCCTAATATAGAAGTTTCAATGGATAGTAGTTCAGATTTGACAATTGAATTGACAAATTTCCAAAATGATCTGGACATTATCAAGGATAGCCTGGAGGGTGTTGTTACAAAAACAGATCTTGACAAATCTCTTGCTGACATTGTAAAGAAAAGTGATTTAGAAACTGTAGTCACTTCAATTGTCACCAAATTACTTGATAGCTTCAAGAAAGAAATAAACGAAAAAATTAGTGAAAAGTCAAACAAACAGACAAAGGCTATTGAAAATTTAACTAAGGAGAATGAGGAGTTGAGAGAACAAATAGCTGGACAAAGAAAAAAAATGAGTGAGATTCAGAAACAGGTAGCTGATAACGAAATCATATCAAAAGAGGCACTACAAATGTCTAATTATAACCAGCAATACTCCAGGAAATTTAACATCAAAATCATGAACTATCCTGAGAATAAAGACGAAAAAATAAGAGATATATTTGTCAAGGATATTGTAAAGGACAAACTAAATGTAAAAGTTGATTCATCAGAGATCCAGGCTATACATAGGATACCAGGGAAGATCGGTGAAGCAAGACCTGTAATTGTGAAATTAGTCAATTCTGAAGTGAAATACAGGATTATGAGGGCAAAAAAGAACTTGCCAAAGAAAGAGACTGTAAGACTGGTAGACGATGTTACAAAACACAATATGGGACTTATAACAAGACTGAGAAATTGTAAAGAACTTGAAAGTGCCTGGTACTTTAATTGTTCTGTGTATGGTAAAACTTTTGACGAAAAGAGAATAAAATTTGATATTTTTGATGACATCAACAACAAAATTGCAAAAAGACACTAAATTAACCATTTGCTCTGGATTTATATGTACTATAAAGGAATACAGTGAACTTTTATTCAATAAACAGTAAGTTTATTTACATTTTTTTTTTTTCAATTATATAATTTTGTTGT
>NZ_CAHJWD020000274.1 GCF_903642095.1 Bathymodiolus brooksi thiotrophic gill symbiont
AAAATTTACGAACAAACAGGAACCAAAGCAACAGAAATCCACAGCCACCATTGTTTATACTGTGATACAACATTTCCACAATTCGATGACTTAATAAAACATTCTAGAGAAAATCATCCGTACCATTGTTATTACTGCAAAACAACCTTCGTCCTATTTGAAGAAGTAATAAAACACTCGACGGAAAACCACGGCTCACTAATGTTGAAAGTTAAATACCTTGAACTGAATCCATCTAGTGGACATTATGGTTACAAAAGCCATAATTTCAATGTTATTCCAGAGAAAATAAAGGCTTTGGTTCCTGTTTGTTCGTAATTTTTTTGGAACAAAACCGGGTCATCATGCTGTAACATCATTCACGAAACCGGGTCCTGCCATTTTGACATGACCCATTTCTTTCGCCCCGTGCTTACTTATATCAATAATTAAAAGCACAAAGTGACGATTCTTGTCATCTTTATTCATCAATCGTTCCTTCAATACATTTCGTTCCATTCAATGTGAGCAATTCAAAGAGAAACTGAGCGAAATTCGGGGTTGGGGTCAAGCTGATCGTCATTTTGCGGCACATTATCGCTTATTTCTCAATTAATATACGATGACATAGCCAAACTGTTTCATCTGACAGCAGGAAATGGTTAATAAAGCATTTATTTCCCCCAAGTTCATGCAAAAAACAAATAAATAAACAGAATTCTTACCTTCTTCTTGCCTTCTTACAGTCCGGTTCCGTTCCGGAATTAGATATGCACGAGTCCAAACATTTTTTGCCGGGTCAGTTTGTACACAGTGATATTAATGACAGAAATCTGATATTTGGTTACAAGCTTGACATAGGTATGCCATATCGTGGGAAGCGTTTTTTGGAACCATCAGATTCCTACGTCCTGTTTG
>NZ_CAHJWD020000275.1 GCF_903642095.1 Bathymodiolus brooksi thiotrophic gill symbiont
ATTGGATACGCTGTGTGTTTACACAATTAACTGTGCTTTATCCAATAAACCATCTTTTGGAATTGGCGTTTATTTTTTTGATATTTGGTCGAATTTCTTAAATCTCCGACACCTCGTTTGAGATTGTGTGTGGTTATATGAACTAAGCCCATATTCCATAAGGTTTTCAGTTCATCCGGCACTTTGTGAATCTGCATGCAAGTTTCAACCTATATGACCCTTGAATTTGTGACCTTAACTTTTGATCAAGTGGTTCCACACAAGAAAAAGTTTCAGGCAAGAAGATCTTTCACAAAATTCCCATAGTGTCCACTGTTAAATTAAGTCAGACTGTGGTGGCAACCTTTGATTTCCGATCAGTTTTCAATTCACACGTTTGTTAGAGAAAATTCCTACAATTCAATAATTAAATCTGTAATACATTATCTGTCAAGAGCTCTTTGTACAAACTTCCAGTAGAGTCCAAAGTTAAACTAAGTTCGACCCTGGCGGCTATCTTGGATTTCCAATCGGCATGTGATTCTCAATTTAGAAGAGGACAAGAGGAGAAAGGAAAATTCTGACGCTAGTACAAAAAAAAAACAAAAAAAAAGAAGAAGAAAAAAAAATCAATTTATCAAACAGGTGCTAGGGACCGTATTGAACTTGCAGTGAGATGTGAGCGTTTGCTCCATGTTGAAGGCCTCACTGTGACCTTGAGATGAAGAACAGCAATAAAAGCGCTGTTCCTTTGCTTTGGGTTTTGTCAAGTGCGTGTAGGGATTTCATACACCTTATCCCTTCCTTTTTTATTAATTCTGACAAGAAGATCTTTGAACCAAATTCTAATAGGATCCAATGTTAAACTACATGTAAGGGGCCCGGGTGGCTGGGTATATGTTAGAAACAAATATAACATTTCACGCTTGTTAAGTTTTCAGGTCATATAAAATTCCCAAGTATTGTGTCTGAACTTTTTTACTTCTTGCCAAAATTAAGGGAGAGGTGGCGCTCGCACTCCTCGCAGCCCCTTCCTATTTGCATGTCCCCTCCCCTTTTCAAGTTAAATGGCCGGTCCCCAAGTCTTAAAAAAGAAATTTAACATGTAGTTTTGCAAGATGAGTGTACCGTTTTGTGCAGTATACCGTTTAAATTTTGCCAGATTGGTCACCGATTTAAAATGTCTTTTTATCTCGACAGTCTTTCTTATAATAATAGAAGCCATAATTTGTTGCATATTTGAATATGAATATATGTTGTTTATCTCATCGTTAGCAAGGGGTAAACTTTAAGAAAACAATGAAAAAAATTCTCACGGGCAAAAACTGAAAAAAATACATATAATAGATAATTGAATAATTAAACAACAACGGTAATTTTGCAATTATTTCGAAGCGGCACTAATAAGCATTCTCAAGTAACAGTACCCGGCCTACCTTACAAAATGGTGGGGGGTCTTCCGGGGCCGCTGGACCCCGACCCCTGTACATACGGATTCTGATGCCAATTTTAGACCCAATCTCAAGACTTGTCTAACTAAAGCCTCTTTAAGCCCCAATTTTTGAAGAATAATCCAAGCAAAAACATATACCCCTTTTCAGCTATCTGTGACAAAAA
>NZ_CAHJWD020000276.1 GCF_903642095.1 Bathymodiolus brooksi thiotrophic gill symbiont
GGTGTTTAAACGTCACTTTTCAACAATATTTCAGTTATTTATTGACCTTTGAGCTACCTTTCCTGGCGCGAATATGGTGCAAGGTAGAAATACACTAGGGTATTTACGTACAAAATAAAGACAAAAATATCTCATATTTATATAAGTAAGAAAATTTAACAGAACATTTGC
This sequence comes from Bathymodiolus brooksi thiotrophic gill symbiont, assembly GCF_903642095.1. GTDB lineage: Bacteria > Pseudomonadota > Gammaproteobacteria > PS1 > Pseudothioglobaceae > Thiodubiliella. The sequence continues at coordinate 172 of NZ_CAHJWD020000276.1, forward strand.
ATGAATGTTTGTCGGAAAAGGTTGATAGTTTCAGTAAATTTCAACACACAATTTATCAGTCATATTTACGTTACCCCCTTTTGCATACATCATCAAAATCATTGTAAGTGTAAAATGTAAATGTCTGTAATTCTGTGCTCTCACGGGCTTCTTGATTGATTTAATAAACTATGTTATGTTATGTTATGTTATGTTATACATGAACATGCGAAGATATATGTTTACACCTAATCATTTTTCAAATTTTTGTTTCAACTTTATTCGTAAAGTCTAATGCTAATTCCGTCTAGTATGAGATATATACAAAAAAATATACATGTAAATATTTACGTTGCCGTAAATTTGATGATTGATGGTCCCGATATTTCAGGTACAGGTTGAATGCGTGTCAATGATTTGTAATCACATGAAATTAATTTCAGTAATTTCAAATGCAAAAGTTAAATGGGATTGACTGAACAAAGTAAACTGTACGACTTTTACGTTTGCACCGGTGGGCATCATTTGTAATTTATTTTAAAAGTCGGTACATGAGTACAACAATAACATAAGCTCTAATGTGCTTTTAAGTCCGACATTAAAAAATATATACATAATATCTTTTTTTCCCCCTTTTTAATAGGTATGATATAATTTGGAATAGCCAAATTATGGCTTTATATTTAAGCTATTATTATTTATAATATTAATGATGATGAATTGGCATAGCATGATGGATAGACTGAACTTACATTTAATACACAATATATACAACATGTAAACTGAAATTATGAAATCAAAATCACTAATTATGTGAGGTCCACCATATCAATATGAATTAACTCTTTTTCAGTATATATATTTATGATTGAATAAAGGGAATTTGGGAGAGATGGAGGAAGAAGAGACAAATAAGTAAATAAGGGGGGAAATATCTAAACAAAATAGTGATTGTGATTGAGTAAAAGGGGGGAGGGGGAAGAGAGACCTGAATAATTGAAAGATTTACAGCTATTAATTAAGCTGAAAAATTTAAAGATTTGGAGCTACATGTATATATAGGAAGACTTTTCAATGTTATATGACCAGATACAAAGAAAAGGAAAATTTATTGAATCATGTGAATCTTCTACTACCAATAATGAAATGGTGAACAGCATCGAATATCTCAGTATTCTCCTCTACAGTAAGGATTGGTGAGCCTTTCAATAATATATCCAAATTTAGAACATCTTGAAACTTTCTTAGAGAATTAAACAGTTGTATTCTGTGTCTTATGAACAATGGACAAACATAAAAATAATGGAAATTATTTTCAATTGCATCCCCACAGGCACACTGGGAGCTGTCGGACAGATGAGACTGAAACAAGTGGTGATTTAAGCTGCTTGCTTCATTTCGAAGTTGGCAATGCCAAATATTTAAGCTGCGAGAACCAATAGAGTAGAAGCTAGGAGATTTATCAACATCTTTATTAAGTTTAATCTTGAATGAAGATAATGACTGAATGTTCCTAGTATCATTATCTAGTTTGTTCCATAAATCCAGAACAGTTGGAAAAAAACTATCCTTATATGACTTGGTGCGGCATTGGGGAGGGGTGAAGAATCTGGGGTTTCTAACCATGTAGTTAGGTTCAATATTAATATAAGAAATAATATTATTTGTTATATAGTTGGGTAGCTCTCCTTCCAGAGCTTTGAACATTAGAATAAGTTTTTGCTTCTGACGTCTGTTTTGCAAGGAGTCCCATCCTAATTCGCCATACAACTTAACCCTTG
>NZ_CAHJWD020000277.1 GCF_903642095.1 Bathymodiolus brooksi thiotrophic gill symbiont
TTACCTGGACAAATGTGCACAACTATCCGACAAAATACATTATTTCAATTTTCCGATTGTGAATTTTCCATTTCTGTGTAGCACCATTCCAGTAGCACCTACATATGGAGTATATCTCTCTCAGTCAATACAAAATTTCAGAGCTTGTGGTGATCCTATCATGATTTCCTTAATAGAGTGTTGCTCCTAATAGTAAAGGACTGGGAGCTATAAGGGCCAAAATCGGCCCCACCTCAGGGCCAAAATCGGCCCCACCTCAGATGTCGATAAAATTTTCTCCAAAATGTATTCACAATATGTGCTTTTCATAAATAAATACAGTTAGTTAATATGTGCATCTAATTCCTCACAGCGGACCGACAATGTCAGGTAATGAAAAGCACCGAACGTCATTTTTTTCAGAATACAGAACGTACGTATCATTGTATTATAATGCATATCTTTAAAAAACAAAAACAAAGCATAATAAAACTTAATAAACAAAGCATAAATTTGACTTAATATGCAATGTGGATTGATTTCAGGAATAAAAACATGTTCTGAAACTCTATTATGAAATTAAAGTGAACGAATAGTAATGTCGCAACGTCACCCATTTTCGACGGTCTCCTGTTTTCGACGGTTTGTTTCACGTGATAAAATCTCTCATTATTTTGATCGCTTCATTTGTCAGAGGTTATATTATGATGCTGAAATTGCATGAATGATCTCAAGAAATCTGATCTAAAAATGTTATCTTTAAATGTAAGAACTACGTACCACATCTATTATTTCACGTTCAAATTGTATTTTTTCGTAATTCATTTTTTCGTCACCTTAACAAAGCTTTAATCATTTAAAAAATATATCTCATACAGACCAATTTTGGTTTCATCGTCTGCTATGACATTGATAATGTACATATTGAGATCATATCAATTCAGAAACTTATTAACATTGATTGTCGAAAACTGGTCGAAATTTTGGTATTAACCTTAAAGAAGTAATAGATAGATTTATTTGAGGAATAGAACTTTGTCATATTTGAAATTTTTTTAAACACTTTTTTAACCGTACTTTATTCTTAACGACAACCAATGTTATGATATATTCCAGTACATTTTTACGGACAACCATCATAAATCTATAAAAAAAAAAATGCCAAGGTGCGGGTTGAGAGAACTTGATAACGTAAAATAAAGCATTTGGTTTTGCAGTTTCTAAGAAAAAGATTAAATATTAATATGAAAAGTTATGGATAACAGACGACGGACACTAAATGATATTATTTCTACGATTTTTCTATTGAATGTCGGAACTGTTCCGACAGTGTAATATATATTTTTTCATTTTATTATATGTTATGAAAAAAAACAGCTGAGTTGCAATTGTTAAAAAAAATATGGTTGTGATCGTCTTCCGTAATTAAAATCGTCAAACTGAGATACAACCGAATTGATATCAAATGGCGACATGTTTCAACCGCATTTAAAATATACCTTGAAATGCTTTCATACTTTTACATCATGTTCACGATATTTTATTACAACACTATTTCACTCAAGGGTAAACAAAATTCTGTTCTAGTTAAAGGACTTTATCAAACAGAATAATACAGTTTACATGTAATGCAGTTAATACGCATTTAAACCACAGAAGAATATTTCTATTTTCCACACCTTGTGGTGGTGGGTCGCTATTGTGCATGCGAAATATTAATTGCAAACCCCATTGACTGGCTATATGCTGCCTGTCTAGAATATTTTATTTTTTTCTCGATCGACAGTTCAGAAGCTAGAAAACAATATGATGAATATTGTCTGTCAATCATGCAAACAATAACTTATGCACATGACAGAACGCATATACGGATTCTGATTGCCCCTGTGGTATCTTCAAACTCTTCTTAAGGATATGTTGGATTGTGCCCAAAAAATATCTACTCCTTTTGGATCAAACTATTTTACTTCATTTTAGAAGTAGCATCGATAGACCATTAAACCTACCTCAGTATCCCGGTAGTAATAACTATTTCAGTATCCCGGAAGAAAATATATAATCAATAATTGAGGGCTTATGAAAAAAAACTATTTTGGATGAAGTGGTGTTTATTTTATTTTTATCTTATATAACTGTTACGTGCCGACATACCATCGTTTTTTACGGCAAAGATTGCTTCTCAAATATCAAAACGTCATCTAAGCGCTTGGAATATTTGAACATTTTCCCGTCGTTTTTCAAGAAATTTAACACCTCGTGAACCAAAAAATACTTTAACAGTATTTGTGTTTTATTTATTTTAATAATCTGGTAAAATATTTTCTGGTGCACGACTGCGGAGGTGCTTAATTTCTTCGAAAACCGTCCAAATATCGCGGGCAAAATTCCACGAAATACAGAAAACAAATAACGCTCATGACGTCACAATGACGTCAAATACGTATCGAGTTTGTTGGAAACAAGTTTTAACATCAAAAGTATGATGTCGTCTATAATACATCAAATTTTAATCAAGTATTTTCTAAGATAATGATTCATTAAATATGGGGCCATATATGGAACTTATAGTCCCCAGTTCTTTTTATCGCGTTGACGCCGGACTGCATGCACTGAGTTTTTCTCCTGGTTTCAATGTATACAAACTGTATTTAAAATAAATACAATTATTTACAGAAACATAAGTTATTTACTGATGAATTTCATTACTTGAAATGAATCATGAAATGTACAGATTGTGTATATAATGGTCTCATATATACAATCAGAAGAGTGAAAATATTGATTTTAAGGGTCTGGCTGAGGTTATAAATAAATTAATATTTAACAACCTCCACAATCCTCCACCAACAAAATATTTTGATATAATCATTAACCCTCTATACTCAAAACAACTGCTCAATTTGGTGTTGGTGGAAGACTGTGGAGGTATATAAAATAGCTAAAATGTACATTAAATATGTCGTTTGTAGTCCATTTTTAGCATTATCCGTCTAATTATGATGTCATTATGACGTCATAACGCACCCAATTTCACGGAAAGTTATATTTTTTGAAAATTTGTTTATCTAACAATTAAATTAGTAAATTGTTTTTATTCTATGTCGAGCATTATTTTTTAATATAATGTGGGGCCAATTTTGCACCTTAACGCCTCTCCCTCTTTGACCAGATTTTAGAGGATAACGTTTTAACCGGAAGAG
>NZ_CAHJWD020000278.1 GCF_903642095.1 Bathymodiolus brooksi thiotrophic gill symbiont
TTAATCTATCACCTTAGCAACAACACCCGCACCAACAGTGCGTCCACCTTCTCTGATGGCAAATCTCAAACCTTCTTCCATGGCGATTGGTGATAATAATTCAACTTCCATTTTCACATTGTCACCTGGCATCACCATTTCTACATCTTTTGGTAGTTGGCAAGCACCTGTAACATCGGTTGTTCTAAAATAGAACTGTGGACGGTAATTATTGAAGAATGGCGTGTGTCGCCCACCTTCATCTTTGCTTAAAATATAAACTTCTGCTTCAAACTTTGAATGTGGCTTGATTGAACCGGGCTTAGCCAATACTTGACCACGCTCCACATCTTCACGCTTGGTGCCACGAAGTAGAACACCAACATTATCGCCAGCTTCACCAGAATCTAATAATTTACGGAACATTTCAACCCCTGTGCAAGTGGTTGTTTGTGTGTCTCTAATGCCAACGATTTCAATTTCGTCATTGACATTAACAATACCTGCTTCAATACGACCTGTGACTACTGTGCCACGACCAGAGATTGAGAATACATCTTCAATTGGCATAATAAATGACTTGTCTGTATCACGCTTAGGTGTTGGGATATATGAATCCAATGCTTCAACCAATTTAACGATAGAAGGGACACCAATGTCGGAAGTGTCGCCTTCTAGTGCCTTAAGTGCAGAGCCAAAAATAACTGGCGTGTCATCACCTGGGAAGTCGTATTCAGTCAAAAGTTCACGGATTTCCATTTCTACTAATTCTACCAATTCTTCATCGTCAACCATATCGGCTTTGTTCATATAAACAAGAATGTAAGGAACGCCTACTTGCTTAGACAAAAGGATGTGCTCACGAGTTTGTGCCATTGGGCCGTCTGTGGCAGCAATAACGATAATGGCGCCATCCATTTGGGCGGCACCAGTAATCATATTCTTGACATAATCGGCGTGTCCTGGGCAATCAACATGAGCATAATGGCGAGCACTTGATTCATATTCTACATGTGCAGTTGAAATAGTAATACCACGCTCTCTTTCTTCAGGGGCATTATCAATATCTGCATAGTCGTTAAACTCACCGCCATTGATTTCTGCCATAACTTTAGTAATGGCTGCTGTTAGGGTGGTTTTACCGTGGTCAACATGACCGATGGTGCCTACATTAACATGGGGTTTGGTTCTTTCGAATTTTTCTTTTGACAT
>NZ_CAHJWD020000279.1 GCF_903642095.1 Bathymodiolus brooksi thiotrophic gill symbiont
CTTTTGGTAGTTTCATAATCTACAGTTTTAGCGAGTTTTAGCGTGTTGCCGTCAATAGCAAAGTAAGCTGCACTGTTATTTTCCAAGGTGTAGGTAAGTGTATCCCCCTCATCAACATCGATGGCAGAGAGAGTGCCTAAATCGGTGTTAGCAGCGGTGTTTCCAACAATGATAAGGCTACCTGTTAGGGTAATATCAGAGGGAGTTTCATCATTAACATTGGCAATGTTAAAAGTGAAGGTTTTATCGAAGGTATTCAAATTGACATCAGTTACTCTAACCGTAATACTAAGGTTTTTGGTAGTTTCATAATCTACAGTTTTAGTGAGTTTTAGCGTATTGCCACTAATAGCAAAGTAAGCCGCGTTGTTGTTTACCAAAATATAGGTAAAGGTATCTCCCGCATCGACATCGATGGCAGAGAATGTGCCTAAATTGGTGTTAACGGCGGTATTTTCAGCAATAGTGTGGTTGTCCGTGGAGCCTCCCATTGATAGGGTAATATCGGTAGGGGAATTGCTATCAGGGTCGGTAATGATAAAAGTGAAGTTTTTATTAAAGGTATGCGAATTGGCATCAGTTACTTTAACCGTGATACTAAGGTTTTTGGTGGTTTGATAATCTACAATTTTAGCAAGTTTTAGCGTGTTGCCGTCAATAGCAAAGTAAGCTGCACTGTTGTTTACTAAAGTGTAGGTAAAAGTATCTCCCGCATCGGCATCAGTGGCAGAGAGAGTACCTAAATCGGTGTTAGTGGCGGTGTTTCCAACAATATTGAGGTTGCCTGTTAAGGTGATAGCAGTAGGGGTTTCATCGTTGAGGTCAACAAGGTTAACAGTGATGGTTTGTTCGGCGTTTTTATCATCTCCATCGCCTGTGGTGGCTTTGACTTTGACGGTGTAAGATTTTGTGTTGCTTTCAAAGTCGGCGGCGATACCGTTGAATGTTAAGGTACTGCCAGTAAGGCTAAATAAGTTACTGGTATTTTCAATTAAACTGAGCGTAGCTTTATCATTGGTGACGAGGTTGTAATCAACACTAACACCTTCGTTAGCATTAAATGTATCGGTAGAAATTATTCTTAAAATACAATTTTGGTAGCAAAGAGAGAAATTGACAGGATAATAGGTAGTTTCCATTAATTCAGAGGAATTGTTGCCGTAACCAGAACCAAGAAGCCACATTTCATCATTATCTGCTAAATACAATATATTGTCACTATCCATATCAAGGAGCTCTGTTGCAGGCATTTCCCAAACAGTGGAAAAGCCATTAGTATCTGGACTGATGGGGTTTACCACTCTAAAAGGGTTTTTATAATTACCTACATAAGTTTTTCCATTAACCACTATTTTTAATGTGTAAAAATTATATTGATCTAACTTCTTAACAGGTTGGTCATGTACAATAGTAAGTGAGGTTGCCCCTGTTCTTTTAACGCTTATAATTACTGGTTCGACGGCAAAGATTTGAGAAGTAAAGAAAACTAATAAAGCGGTGATGATAAAACGATTAAATGTGTTCATAATAAGATCCGTGATTAAAAATAAAAATTAAATACTGTTAGCAACAAAACTTAGTATTTGCGAAAGTGACGATACTATTTAAAAAAAGTGCAGTTACTATTTTTTTTCTGAGGGTATTAAATAAAATAAAATTGATATTAAGTAAAGCGATAG
>NZ_CAHJWD020000280.1 GCF_903642095.1 Bathymodiolus brooksi thiotrophic gill symbiont
TCATTAATTGAGTGTGTTAGTGTGTTACACGGAAACCGGTGTCGTAAAATTTTTAGCTACCCATGAAAATTAGCTACCTCAAACTTCCGGTAGCTAATTTTCATACGGCGGAGCATAATAATTAGCTACCTATGAAAATTAGCTACTTGTAGCATAAACTTATAGGATTTGTCTCCCTTATTATGTTTACCAAAATACAGATTGTGTATTTCCAATGGAGAGACAAAATGAAAAACTGCATGTACATAAACAGGAAAAGAGTTACTGATTGACAAAGAGAGACATATAGATCTACACAATATAAAATAAAATAAACAATAGATATTAGTGGTGTTCATAGTTGAAAAACAAAATGCTACCTGTATGGCTGTATAGCATGTGATTAAGTTACAAACTATCTTTTTTCAATTTACCATCGCGATGTATCATTTTTACAGCTATTAAAAAATAGATTGGTGGACTATATATGGTAGAATTTAATATTTATGTGATGTTCAAACTATGCAAATTATTCTTTAACTTAATAAGATCATATATGATAATTATTAATCACACTTTTATTATTGCTAACCGTGTTACCCTCTTGAAATAAAGAAATTAACTCATTTACTTACTTATTGACACTATCTTCTGAATTCAAGAAATAAATAAAATTATGTTCCATATATATTTAATAATGAAAGTTGGGAACTTTATTTATTACAATATTAAAGAACTGGTAGCTATTAGATTAATTTCAATTCGAAACTGAAACTATTTGCACACTCTTGATGACAATTTCTTATTTGGATTTTGTAAAAATAGAACCCTAAATCATAAATTTCCAACAGAATGTGGAAGATGGCAAAATATGTGTACAGAACATGGTTTGACCCGATCGGGACTCGAACCCACGATCTACCGCATTCGAGGCGAGCACGCTAACGATTACACTACCGATGAGAGTCTTTGGTGAGCATTTCTGGTCTGTTTCTCAGCGAATACATATATTTCACTTTGTTGTCGACTGTCCCTTATATGAAAATATTAGAGTAAAATTTTTTGATAAAGTTATTGACTTATGTCCAAATTTTAGATACATGGACACATCATCAAAATTTGTCTGGCTATTTACTAATGAACATGAACAAGTTTTGAAAAAATTAGGTAGTTTTATAGAGGAATGTTTTTTGCTGCGAGGACACAATTGATCCTATAGATATCATTAGGTTAGGTGAATTATTATAGTTATTATACATGTTATATTATATTAAATATGAATTGATTTATGGTGGTATTTGATAGGCTCTGATCTGGCCGTGCAGTCACTGAACATAAATATGTTTTCCTGTTTTTTGTGTGTGTTTACATGTATGTCTCCAATCATTTCAATCATTGTATTAAATTGTTTGCCCCTTGTGGGCCCTTAATTGGCAATAAAAAATTCTTATTCTTATTCTTATATTGTCCAGGGGCGGATCCAGGATTTCAAGTTAGGGGGGGGCAAATTTTAAAAAATTGCGCCGAGCGGAGGGAGGCGCGAAAAATTTTGGGGTATTTCGTGTGAAAAATCACTATTTTATGCCAAAAAATCTTATTTTTTCAAATTTTAGGGGGGGGGGCGCCGAATGCGCGCCCCCTGGATCCGCCCCTGTTGTCTACATAAATGACAATAGATAACGTAACAATACAAAATACATTGCGCAACGCACGGTCAACTTTTCGCGCTTTCACAATCCTTCGGCAGAAGACACATAAAAAGCGACTTTTTGAGTACATGTATATAAACAAATTCATATTTCAAACCAAAGATTATCAACTGGTATTTGTTGCTTATAATGCAAAGCACGCAGAATTAAGGAGAAAGAGCAAAGACTGGTTGCTTCGGAATCAGGATAATGTGTCAGAGTGGAGCGACATGTATATCCGCGGACTGTTGTTTCCGTTAGCTAACACTATAAAAAAAAACTAAGCGTGTTGGTCTAGAAAAAAGCGGACATCATCATCATCTCATTAACTTGGTCTCGCCATGATATAGCTATAAAATTGCTGAGTTGGCGTTAAAAAACAATCGCTCACTCACTAAAGCTGTTACGTACAGTTTTTATATTTCCCCGACAATGTACGTATATTGTGTTTATTCTGCAATGTCTTATAGTTAAAAAAAAACAACTGGCAAATTGTCTAAAAAGAGCAGAAACAGACATCGTTCTAAGCGTTTTAGACGTCCGCGCTTATAGTGTAAGTTTCTCGGCGTCGCTCGACATGAATCAGTTACCAGAAAAACTATATCTTGGTCAAAATCTTAAGCAATATGTGATGAAAGAAGCTGTTATATATAAAATCCTTAGGTACAGACAAAACAGATGTCACACCAATGAGGAGCGATGGACAGATCACAGCTGACACAAAGCAAAAATCCAACATCCCCAACAGTGTCAGTCCGTATTCACCGTAGAATCACAAGACAACATCCCCGACTGCACCAAAACCCACATCATAAAAACAGCACTCCCAATATCTCTACCAGGTGTAAAAGAAACTCCTACATAACATCAATACCCATAGATTTTGTGCTCCCAAAACTATTAAATTATTTGGCTTTCCAATCTTTTGATCTTGAGCTACCTGATGAAGGTTATTCCAGAAACGTTCATGTGCACTAAATTTGATATCTACGTTTTTATTACCTCTTTTTAGCAATGTAGCTATCTGAATGTTTTCTTTGAAAACAAGATACACTCATTGTTTAATATGATAGATACAAAATGTATGTAAAATTTCCAGGTAAATTAGTTACCTGTATCTCTTATGAAAATTATGTGTACAGAACTAAGTCAGATTGATAAAAGGTGCATTCATGTTGGGTTTTTGTCTTTCTTTTTGATATTTTTGATTGGTTTGTTTTGTTTTGTATTTGTTTGTTTTTGATAACAGATTAATATCTAATTTTATTTCTGTTTTGAGGATATAACTTCAGAAGGGCCTACAAATTTATACATCTTGGAATAACAGTAGTACTTTAGGGTGCCTGCATCCTAATTTCTTATGTACATGTATCTCTATTCTTTATCAATAAATGTTTAGAGGTTTGCGTTTGTATTGAATCTGGGCCTTGATGGGAGAGAGGTTTAAAGAGCTGCCTACACCTCATTTATCTTTCACTGCACTGTTCATCACTTGGATGATGTACTCAACCTTTAGAAAGTAGATTGCCAGACGCTGGTACAACATATGAAAATGTCTGTAATGTCATTGAATATAGCCCAAATAAATATTTTGCATCATGCTGGTATGTTTTGTAAGTACAGATACTTGTATCACACATACTTGCCAATTTAATAATTAAATAACAGCCATATATACATGATAATATCTCACACACAAAGTATCTTAACACAAGTTATTTCTTAAAGATTTTATTGAAAAACTCAGACAGGCATGGTGGAACATTAGCATACATATAATACAATACAATATATAGACTAGAGGCTCAGTAGGTTGAGAATATTTTTTAGAAATCAACCAATCAGCAACAAGAATTGCCTGTGGTGGACATGTTTGTTAACGGATCGGGACGAAATGAGCATTCTTTATAGAGGGCCTTCCATAGCTGCTACCTATCAAGTTTCGGTTCATTTTGCCAAGCGGTTTCAGAGGAGAAGATTTTTTATGAATCGACCAATCAGCAACACGAATTGCCTGTGCTGGCCATGTTTGTTAACAGATCCAAAATGAGCAATCTTTATAGAGGGCCTTCCATAGATGCTACCTACCACGTTTCGGTTCATTTGGCCAAGCGGTTTCGGAGTAGAAGATTTTTAGGGAATCTACCAATCAGCAACACGAATTGCCTGTGCTGGCCATGTTTGTTAACGGATCCCAAATGAGCAATCTTTATAGAGGGCCTTCCATAGATGCTACCTACCACGTTTCGGTTCATTTGGCCAAACAGTTTCAGAGTAGAAGATGTTTTAGGAATCGACCAATCAGCAACAAGAATTGCCTGTGCTGGCCATGTTTGTTAACGGATCCCAAATGAGCAATCTTTATAGAGGGCCTTCCATAGATGCTACCTACCACGTTTCGGTTCATTTGGCCAAACAGTTTCAGAGTAGAAGATGTTTTAGGAATCGACCAATCAGCAACAAGAATTGCCTGTGCCGACCATGTTTGCTAAGGGATCAGGACTAAATGAGCAATCTTTACAGAGGGCCTTCCATAGATGCTTCCTACCAAATTAGGTTCATTTGGTCAAGCGGTTTCAGAGGAGAAGATTTTTTTAGGAATCGACCAATCAGCATCAAGAACTGCCTGTGGCGGCCATGTTTGCTACGAATTGAGCCGAAATGAACAATCTTTATAGAGGACCTTCCATATATGCTTCCTACCCAGTTTCAATTCATTTGGCCAAGCGGTTTCAGAGATTTTTAGAAATTGACCAACCAGAAACAATAACTGCCTATGGCTATTCGATTTCAGAGGTGAAGATTTTTTAGAAATCAACCAATCAGCAATAAGAATTGCCTATGGTGGCCATGTTTGTTAATGGATCATGACGAAATGAAAAATCTTTATAGAGAACCTTGCATAGATGCTTCCTATTAAGCTTCAGTTCATTGAGCTAAGGGGTTTCAGAGCAGAAGATTAAAATGTGAAAAGTTTACAGACGGACGACGGATCAAATGATCGCAATAGCTCACGTTCCCTTTGACAACGTCTGCTCAAAAGCTTTGATGAATACCAGAGTACAACACAAATTCTAACACGACGTCCTTCTTACGCTTTGTAGACAAAAAAGGAATTTGTCACATGATTTAAATGGAAAAGACTGCAATTTGTAGGGGAAAAAAATTTCTAAATCGAACTTAAAGCAAACAAATTTATATTTGATTTGGTTGGAGATACCGGTATGTATAATTAAGACAGGAAGTTTTCAAAGGAATTTAATGAATAAAAACTACCTACAAATTTGGTTTCATTCAACTACTTTTATCTCGGAAACTACAAAAAACTAAGTCAAATCTATTTAAAAAATCCAGCAGTAAATTTCATATTCCTCCCAAACTCCAATTGACCAAGTGGTTTCAGAGAAGTTTAAATGCAAGAGTTTACAGATGACAGACGCAAAGTGACGACAATATCTCACACGAGTTGATGATGACCATGCACACCAAATAATGACATTTCACACAACCCTTTGTGTACATCATTTAAATGAACAAATGTCACAAATGAAGCGATAGTCTTCCTGGTTTACTTCGTTGAATGTTTTCTGAATGGTGGTACACTGGAAATGCTGCCACCAATGACAAGATTCACACTGGACCTGAAACATAAACAAAAGATTATGTATATGTATATATTTTCAAAAAATATATGTTGATTTATAAATAAATTCCTTCAATCCAAGCACTTTCAATTCAGTGAGCAGTCTGGTCAAAAGTTATATAGTTACTTGCCCATGGTCGGTGGTTCTCTCAGGGTACTCTGGCTTCTTCCACCACTAAAACTGGTCGCCATGATATCGCTGAAATATTGCTGAAAGTGGAGTTAAACACCAAAAACCAACCAACCATCAAAAGGTATGTAAAATACCAAGCAACTGTCAATTTATTGCTCCTATAACATAGTGTGGATCCAGTATTATGAAAACGATGAGGTCCTACCCAATATGGGGCGAAAGAACACATTTTTGAGCTACATCATTTTCTTAAATGCTAGTATAGTAAGTAGCTTGTAATTGTTACTGTGGCTAACATTTGCGTCCTAACCTGAAAAAATGTCTGTTATTTCGTGTTATAAGACTTTTTCTTATCTGTTACAAAAAAGGTGAAGTATAGAAAGATGACCATTCAATGAACAATTAAGAAAAGCAAGAGATCCATATTTGATTTATTTTCAAAGGTATTTTACATAGAATCCTGTACTAAAACTATGTTGTGCAATGACATCACTGTTTTAACAAATACAAACTTGAAAGAGAAGAAAATATAAAGGTTTCATTCATTTTGTTCAAATTTGAGCAGTTTTGGGAAGACTTTAAACTTGAAAAATGTTTTAGGGAATATTTTTAAAGATATTTCCCATACAGTTCTCGTGTCCTGCAATAGTAGAATTCTCGGATTTCCAGGTAGTATAAACCCTAAAGATGACCACATCAGGAGCATAAAATGCATCTTTTATTAAAATATGGTCATTAGTTCCAGAAAATACATTAAAACTATTTCTAAATAATTTTATTTCAGATCTCGAGTGTATTATCTATATATAAAGCTATGTGGTTGGTTCGTTGGTTATCTCTTTGATTTCGGTTCAGCTCCAAAATTATTCCTTCAAAAATTTACCATCAAAACGTGCAACTACATTTGATCTAACTTTGCTCAACGGTTTGAGTGTAGAAGACTTTTAAAGGTTTTAGATTTCTGATCGCATAAAATACAAACTTAAGGGGCGACCCCAAGAAAAAACATGCATTTGATTCGAAGCTTCGTTGATACTACAAACTTGAAAGAGGATCATACAAGGAACATTCCAATCACATTTTGACAAAATCTAGTCCGTAGTTGCAGAGAAGAATGTTAAATTTATGGATGTCAGGTAATGGGAAAATTACCCAAGACTTCAAGTTAGGTGAACTAAAAAAGTGTGAAAAAAATTAATCAAAAGAAACACATACAAATGTATGTACATACCCAATTATCATTCAATGTGTAATGCATGGTGCATTTTCTGCACATATCTTGGACATCACCTGTAAATACAAATATATTTCATCAGGAATATTAGTACAAAATGCCTATCGATACAAAAAAAAAACATATTATTATTAATACTTCATCCATTAATATATTCATTTCTGCCTATGCCGGTCATGTTTGTTAATGGATCGGGACGAAATGAGCAATCTTTATAGAGGATCTTCCATAGATGCTTCCTACAAAGTTTCTGTTCACTTTGTCTAAGCGGTATCAGAGGCGAAGATTAAAATGTGAAGTTAACAGACAATGGACGCCAAGTGATAGCAAAAGCTCCCATTGCCTTTGGCAAGGTAAGCTTAAAAGGAGTCATGCAATGGTACAAACAACTAGTTGCATTCTAGGAGGTTTCAGGGGTTAACATTCTAGGAGGTTTCAGGGGTTGACAGACACCATTGTCCGTAAAAAGAACACACAAAACCAAAAATTTTGCCCACTATTTTGAAAAATGGACATAATTAAGAAGATCTAGAAAGTTCATTACAAGCATAAATACCAAAAGAAAGAATTGCAATATATACTCACTAGTGCCGGCTAAAAGATTGCAAGCCATATCTTTACGAATATTATTTATGGTTCTGATGTCGAAGAATAACTCTTCACTTCTTGTCATTAATTCTGCAAACTGGAATAATAAAAATTAAAAAAAAAGTGGAAAACAAAGTCTCGTTGTGGCTTTTTGTGAAAATTCAATGTCATAAAAATTACGGCATTTCAAATTTTATTCAAATGACGTTACGGCCGTATCATTAGTATGAGTTACATCGAAAATATGGACAAGCGGACCAAGCTGCGCACACTTTGCGAAACGCGATGGACGAGTCGAGCCGACGCACTGTACACATTTAAAACATCATTTCCTATAGTGGTTCATGCGTTGGAACGATTACAGGGACTAGGAGATGACAAAGCCGGACAATACCTTGCATCTATTACCAGATTTGTATTTGTTATAGCTCTGGTAGTATCAGAACACATTTTACAGAGTACGGTGTTTCTGTCGAAATTCCTGCAAGGTATCGAATGTGACCTGCTGGAGGCTACAAAAGAATGTAAAACTGTCATTGAGTTGTTACGAGCTGAACGACTCGATGAATCAGTTTGGGATGAATTGTATCAATCGGCATTAGATTTATCAGAACCTTTCGATATCGTTGAAAATATGCCGAGGCGATGTGGAAGACAGACTACCAGAGCCAATCACCCTGCAGACACGCCAAAACAGTATTGGAAAGTTTCTTTGTACTATGCGTTTATAGACCACATGATAATGGAATTGGAGTCGCGTCTGATAAAATCAGAAAATCGCTTTTATGCACAGTATCTGCTTCCTCGTGTTATAGGAAATATTACGAACGAACAAATCGCGACATTGTATGAGACATACCAGACTGACCTGACATGTAATTTAGACGAATTCAAGAGGGAGGTCGCTCGATGGCGAACACGCTGGAGTATAACACCTCGCGATCAGATGCCAACTTCACTTTGTGAGACACTTGATGCAGTAAACCCGGTGCTATATCCTTCTATAGATACCATCTTGTGTATCATGTTGACAATGCCGGTAACAAGTGCTACCGCAGAGCGATCGTTCAGTGTACTACGTCGGTTGAAGACATATGTACGATCAACAATGAATAACGATAGGTTGTCATCGCTAGCATTAATGCATATCCATCGCGATTTCAGTGTGGATTTAGACAAAGTTATGGAGAAGTGCGTGTCTGCTAAGACACGAAGAACAGATTTTGGGCAATTCTAAGTAAATTCTGTCTAACAAAATCATGAAATCAATGTGTTGCTTATGTATTCAATTTACCCATGAAAACACCTCAGAACGCACCATTTTGCATCTAGTAAAAAAAAAAATTCTGGGTTTGGTTGCTTGTAGATACGATAACGTAACCCTCAGTCCGCTTTTGCTCCCAGCGAGGGTTACGAATCTGTCCCATTCAACGTAATGGAGCAAATTAAAATTTTCGTTCCGTGAATATTTCAACTTTCTTTTTGCATATGTGGTCATAACTTATTATTCCCTACAATTTTTAAGTAATGGTGATACGAAATAAGTGTTACAATACCTGTTTCTACCTTCACGATCGATTTCGTATTCGAAAATTGTTTCTTGTCCGGCATGACACCTTACGTAGACTCTCGTGATGGGCGGAGCCTATCCATATATGGATCTGAATGCCAAATATGGAAAACTTTTACTACGATATGTACGGCAATCGATTCAAATAAGGATATCTCCTAAACGAGGCAAGTGCACGTGAAATAGCAACTTGTAAACAAAATGTCGGACAGAAAGAAGATCTCATGCATTCAAATTTTCAGATGGATATAAGTCTACCATGGATTGATGCAGCGTTTACTTAACACTTCAAGCTTTATCTAAATATATTTATCTTTCACCCCCGTTAATTTTTCCAACCACTTCAACGGAATTAGGACAAAAAACCGCCCGGTGTGAATCACTCCGGGCGCTGCTCCATTACGTTGAATGGGACCGAATCGTAACCCTCGCTGGGAGCAAAAGCGGACTGAGGGTTACGTTATCGTATCTAGGTTGCTTGCACTGCAAAAAAGGCTAGCTACGCCCCTGGATACGATCCTCGTACATGGCGTTTTTATTATGTTTTTTTTATTATTGCTATTGATATAC
>NZ_CAHJWD020000281.1 GCF_903642095.1 Bathymodiolus brooksi thiotrophic gill symbiont
ATTACCCGCTGTATCAATCACCCGAGCAGTCAGAGTTTTACCTGTGCCTGTAATCAAAGTAACAGCATCATCTATGGTTGCCCATGTCTTATTACTACCTGTAGTTGCTACCCAATCTGTGCCATTAGCACTAACTTGTAGCGTTTCATCACTTGCCAAGACAAGATTATTACCCAAAGTTAAACTAACTTTAACTGCACTATCATTGGTAATACGATCATTGTCCAATACACCTGCATCATTACTAATAGCCACAGTATGCGTCCCTGCTGGTGCACCTGTTATTGTTGTATCAATGGTTACTTCTGAGGCATCACCTGAGCCATTCACTGTATTACCTAACAAAGTGCCTGACAACTTAACTTGTATGGTGTATTTTGCGTTACTGTTTAGTCCAGAAGTCCAGTTGCTATTATTTGCCAATGTCCAATTACCAGCATTGTCTATGCTTATTGCATTAATTAAAGCACTACTAACCGTATGCACCACACTATCTGTTGAGAAAAACTTGATCTCTGAAATAGACAAACCAGTAATACCATTTGGATTAGCAACCTTACCTGTTACTGTCGCAGTAGACAACTCACTGGTATTAATATAACCATCAGTAACATCAACATTAGCACCAGACCAAGCAACAGTTGTGCTTAAACTGGCAGCACTGAATGTCCAAGCACTACTGTCATCAATACCTGCAAAATTATTGCCTGCAACATCTGTTAATACACCAGAGGCCATTTCTATATAGTAAGATTTACCAGACTCTAAATTGGTGTTTGGGTTAATGGTTAAGGTTTTGTTATCTGTGCCACCAATGGTTATGTTGGAATTTTGAATACCCAGTGTTGCAAATGTAGTGCCATCACTTTCTTTAATGACAATACCCCCCGTTCCTTTGGCAATAGCTTCACTAAATGTTGCAACAAGATTACTATTTGGTGCTATCGTGCCCATAGTTTTTACTGTGATTGTAGGAGTAGCTGTATCTACTGTAATAGCCAAAACAGCAGAAACATCACTGACATTATCTGCCACATCAGTTGCCTGTGCAGTAATCTCGTGTACTGAACCAGCCGACAAGTCTATATCCAAAGTAAAGTTACCACCGCTATTCGCAGTTACTGTGCCCAATGAAGTGGTGCCATTAAATAACTCTACCGTGGCATTTGCTTCCGCTGTTCCAGAAATGGTTAAACCACTTGTTTCCTTGGTAAGGTTATCGCTATTACTGCTACCGCTATCATCTTCATCAGCCAAGTCCAAACTTATTGGTGCAGTTGGACTTGAAGTATCAATGGTTACTGTGGCAGTTGAAGCCGTAGAGACATTACCTGCAATATCAACCGTATAAACTCTGTATACGCCATCCTCTAAATCAGTTGCCGCCAAATCAGTTGCCGTATTTGCCGTTGCAATGGTAACTTTGTTTACTTTATTTGCTAATGCCAAAGTGTCAAGCATAGCTTGAGTAGTGCTAACATTAACGACTACCGAACTGTGAACCAAGTATGCTGTGCCAGTTTCAGAACTTTGCACAGATACATTGCCTGTATTTTTAGTATCCGTTGTCGTGCTGAGTGTTACCAGTGGGTTACCAGTGTCCAAGGTGTAACTATTATCACTT
>NZ_CAHJWD020000282.1 GCF_903642095.1 Bathymodiolus brooksi thiotrophic gill symbiont
TATTTTTAGTTTCAAATGGGCAGTAAGTTAAAAACTCCATAATTTTAGGATAGTATTTTGCAGGGATATTTTTAGTGCTATTTTTTTCCCAATTAACTATTGTAAAATTATCAGTTCCAACATCTTTTTGAGTTTTATTACTTTCCAACCTTTTCTTTTTAATATGGTCGCCAAGTGTGATTAATTCTTTAGGCATTCCCACAATAGGCTTTGCAACAACAAATACGATGGAGGGCAACAAGGCACAGAAACCCTGCTATAACTGTGCCATCACCTCATCAGAAATATCAGCGTTGTGATACACTTCCTGTGTATCGTCTAAGTCCTCTAGGCGGTCGATGAGTTTCATGAATTTTTCTGCATCGCCGAGATTGAGTGCGACACGATTGTCAGGCTCCATAGTCACTTCGGCATGGCTTGACTCAAGTCCAGCATCGGTAAGTGCGTCTTTTACAGTGAAAAAATCTTCGGGTTCGGTAACTACATCAATTGAGCCATCGTCATTATTGATAATATCTTGTGCACCTGCTTCCAGTGCTACTTCCATAATTTGATCTTCATCGCCTGAGATAAAACTGATAAAACCCTGTTTTTTAAACAAATAAGCCACCGAACCATCTGTGCCTAAATTGCCCCCATGTTTAGAAAAAGCATGACGCACATCTGCCACGGTGCGATTGCGATTATCCGTTAGAGTATCCACCATAATAGCCGTACCACCCAAGCCGTAACCTTCATAACGCACTTCGTCATAATTTTCGCCATCAAGGTCGCCACTGCCTCGTTTAACGGCACTTTCGATGGTATCTCGTTTCATATTCGCTGCCAAGGCTTTGTCAATTACCATTCTAAGAGAAGGGTTATTTTCAATTACACCACCACCTGCTTTGGCAGCGATAACAATTTCCTTGATTAGTTTAGTAAAAATTTTGCCTCGTTTAGCGTCCTGAGCACCTTTTCGATGTTGAATATTGTGCCATTTACTGTGTCCTGCCATATTTATTTCTCCGTGAAGTCTAACAATTTTTGTATTGAATGTTGTGCTTGTTGTGCAATATTTTTGTCAATTTTAATTTCATTTTGTGGGTTGTTTAAAGTTTCTAACAATTTTTCTAAGGTGTTCATTGCCATCCACTCGCAATGCGCACAACTTTCACAATCCGCACCTTCACCCATGGTGGGCGCTTCAATCAATTTTTTGTGCGGTGCCACTTCGTGCATTTTGTGAAAAATACCATTGTCCGTTGCCACAATAAAGGTTTGTTCTTCCCTATTTTTGACCGCATTAATTAATGCGGTGGTTGAGCCAACTACAGTGGCCAATTCCACCACCGCTTGTGGAGATTCTGGGTGCACCAAAGTGGCAGCTTCAGGATGTTTTTTTTGTAAAGCAATTAAAGCATCCGCCTTAAAACGCTCGTGAACCACACAAGCACCTTGCCAAAGTAACATATCCGCTTTTGTTTCATTATTAACATAATTACCCAAATGTTTGTCAGGTGCCCAAAGGATTTTCTCTCCTTGCTGGTGCAAATGTTTAACCACACTCAACGCACTACCCGAAGTAACCACCCAATCAGCACGAGCTTTAACTTCAGCAGAAGTATTGGCATAAACCACAACTTTTCTATCAGCATGCTGGTCACAAAACGCTGAAAATTCAGCAATCGGGCAATCTTCATCTAACGAACAAGTCGCCTTATCATCAAGCACCAAAACAGTTTTTTCAGGTGAAAGGATTTTTGCCGTCTCACCCATAAATTTAACTCCCGCAACAACAATAATATCCGCATCACAATTCTGCCCAAATCGTGCCATTTCCAAACTATCGGAAACAATTCCCCCTGTCTCTTCCGCCAAAGTTTGCAAATCCCCACTGACATAATAGTGCGCCACTAATACGGCATTTTTTTGTTTTAAAAGTTGTTTTATTTGTGTAATCATTGAGGTTGACAAGGCAGGGTTGGGTTTATTTTTTTTATAAATTGTTTTAC
>NZ_CAHJWD020000283.1 GCF_903642095.1 Bathymodiolus brooksi thiotrophic gill symbiont
AGGTGTAGAAAAACAAGCCTTTGCCAATCACGAAGCAGATAATTACGATAAAAAGGCTAACGAATATACTAGGTATGCAGTGAATCACATTGACCTATCAAATGAATATCTAGAACAAGCTCAAGAGTCTGTTAACCAAGCAAAATACTGGCGCGGAGTAGCGGCCAACGCACCCGACTACCAAGCCATGCTCGCCGACACCAACAACATCTACTTCTGGCGTGCTAAGAGCAGGGACGCTAGCGGTCGCCTCACAGGCCACATCGTTGGCAACGGTTTATCCACCGAGCAACAATACAGTCCAGCCACGGGTCATTTGTTTGCCATTAAATCAGGCTTTGGCAACACTGATGGAATCCGCAGTCTTGAATACGAATACGATCTAATGA
This sequence comes from Bathymodiolus brooksi thiotrophic gill symbiont, assembly GCF_903642095.1. GTDB lineage: Bacteria > Pseudomonadota > Gammaproteobacteria > PS1 > Pseudothioglobaceae > Thiodubiliella. Next base: position 390 of record NZ_CAHJWD020000283.1, read on the forward strand.
ATAATGTCACCCAACGCCAAAACCACCAAAGCGGACTAACAGAAGACTTTCAATACGATGAACTAGATAGACTAACCCAATCCAACACCACAGGTAATATAGAAGGGGTTACCTATAACAACGGCACCAGTTACCAATACGACATCAACGGCAACATCACCCATAAATCCGACATCGGCTATTACCACTACAACCCTCAAAGACCTCACGCTATTGCTTCAATTAATAGCAATTCACCGTCGTCAACTGATGATTATAATGCCAATACCGCAACCACAGGTATACTCACCATTAACAGCAGTGTAACTGGCAACATTGAAACAGGAAATGACACAGACTGGTTTAAAATAACTCTAACAGCAGGACAACAAGTAACCTTTGACCTAGAGGGTAAACCAACCCAATCTGGCACCTTGCCAGATCCCTACCTCAGAGGTATCTACAATAATACTGGCACCTTAATCTCAAACACAACCAATGATGACAGCGGCATTGGAGTCAACTCAAAAGTTATCTTCACTGCAAGCACAAGTAACACATACTATATCTCAGCAGGTGCTTTTGGCCGTAACACAGGCACCTACATACTAACAGCAATAGTAACTGGCAGTAGTGCCAGTATCACACCAAGCCTATCAGACGATTACATTTACGACGCCAACGGCAACATGACCAAAAACAACAACAAAATCATCCAATGGACTTCCTTTAACAAGCCCAAACGCTTTACTAAAAGCAACAGCAACGACAACACCACTTTTGTCTACGCCCCCAATAGAAGCCGATACCAAAAAACTCAAACCAAAGCCAGTAGCAACACTACCATTACCACCACCTACATCGGCAAACTCTACGAACAAATCAAACAAAACACCAGCACCGAACATAAGCACTTTATCTACGCCGACGGTCAACTCATTGCCATCAACATTAAAACAGACACAACAGCAGGCACACCACCCATCCCTGACAAAACCCGCTATCTCCACTACGATAACCTTGGCTCTATTGACACCATTACCAATGGACAAGGTAACATCGTTGAACGCATGGCATACACCGCTTTCGGACAAAGACGCCAAGGCGACTGGCGTGCCAGCGACCCACTACTCCCCATCATCCCTGCTCTAACTAACCGAGGCTTTACTGGGCACGAACACATTGATGAGATGGGCTTTATTCATATGAATGGACGGGTTTACGACCCGAGTATTGGACGGTTTTTAAGTGCTGATCCAACCATTCAACATCCTTACAATACACAAGACTACAATCGTTATTCTTACACTACCAACAATCCTCTTAAGTATGTGGATATGAATGGATTTAG
>NZ_CAHJWD020000284.1 GCF_903642095.1 Bathymodiolus brooksi thiotrophic gill symbiont
TATATTATAATGTTTATGACACAAGGTGTCTTGAAAACTCTGATCCTTGTCTAAAAATTTGTCATTTATCCAAACATCAAATACTAATGTCATCTCCACTCTTTTTACTTAAATTAAAATGGTTTAAAAAACTTTTTTTTTCATCTTCAACACTCTTACTTCCATTAGAAAATGCCTTTTTATTAACTGCATGGCTCATCATTTTCAAGCAGATTATTTTCAGTAGACATAGAATACAAAGTTTGAACTTAATTTCACATTTCTTACAAATACAATACAATTCAGAAAAAATGTTAAATTTCTTTTTACAAACAAACAAAATTCAGGAGCATCTGAAACTTTTTGAATTAAATGAATGTATCAGTTAGAGGATATATCCTGCCCACAATTATACCCAAGGGCCTGCATTTGTTTGATGATGTACTTTAAATATAATTGGAATGCTGGTCCATTTTCTTACTTCATGGATTTTTTAGAAGAGAAAAAAACATATATATTTAATCATTATATTTTCTGTGCTGTAAATCTGAAATATTGAAATACATAATTGATCAATTAACAATCTGGAAGGTACAAAATCAGAAGCTGAGACTGGAATATCCTTACATGTCCAATTTTTGACCACAAGACCATATAATTTTAAATGTTAAAACATCATGAATGATGAAGTCAGTTTAAAGGGTTCAAATATAGGTAATAACAGCATTAACAAAATAAACTAGAGGCTCAGCCCACTGAGCCTGTATCGCTCACCTGACAATAGAATGATACTGAAGCAAATTTCAAAGGGAGATAATCATTACCTTAAAAAACAGCAGCCATCTTGAATGGAGGGTGGGGCTGTCGGACACAATTTTAAAAGGGACACACCCAGGGACCATCTATGCCA
>NZ_CAHJWD020000285.1 GCF_903642095.1 Bathymodiolus brooksi thiotrophic gill symbiont
TAGTGGCACTAATAACGCAACCCTAACCTTTAACGGCACCAACACCGACTTTGAAAGTGACACAAAATCCTACACCGTCAAAGTCAAAGCCACCACAGGTGATGGAGAGAATAAAAACGCCGAACAAACCTTTACCATTACCCTTGACGATGTTCTTGACACCGCTCCAGTAATTAATCAATTCACCATATCTCAAGGAGGAAACAAAGGTCGGCTGATTAGTAAAGATGGCGGAGATGTTACCGTTCACGCTATGGTAGGCACAGGGACTTATGTTTGGAGTAGTGATGACTTTTCTGGTGTAAATAGTTCCAATACATCTACATCTGTTACTTTTGCCCCCAGTGCGAGTGTCGGTACTCGGGCAATTAAATTTCAAGTAACGGCTGGCGATTATTCATCAGAAAGAATTTTGAAACTTAAATTGATTGACAGTTATCCTAATGGTCGAGTGGATGAAAATGGTAACGGTATTGCCGATGATAAAGAAACAGGACACAATAACAATGAATTACTTGCAGGAGAAGGTAAAAAAATCACCAGCCCAGCAAGCACTAGAATATTGCTAGGCATTATGGGTGAAGATTCTGGATACTTAACCCTTAATCAAATGAAAGCTTATATCACAGAAAATAATTTGACTAATTACAACAAAGATACGCTAACCACTGGCGACATTTACAACTATGTCGTTGAAAACTTAAGTGCTACTGGTGTTACTACCGAAGTGATTATTGAACTCACCACCGCAATCCCTAGGTATGCAGAGTTGCGTAGATATTCATTAGCAACGGGTCATTGGACTAAATCTTCAGATGAAGATGGCAATAAAATCCAATCCAAACAAAGCAACGATTGCACCGATAGTAGCACTTGGCAAGCAGGCTTAGTCGTAAATGCCACTTGTCTTAAATTAACCATCAAAGACGGTGGCGACAATGACGCTGATGGTAATCAAAACGGTGTTATTGAAAGCACCATTGCAATAGCAAATCCTATTATCATTGATGATGATAACAATACTGATAGTGTCAGTAGTAGCGGTGGTGGTTGTGTTTATAACCCTAATGCACCAGCTAGATTTGATATGGGCTTTATCTTGTTAATGGTATTAAGTGCTTATTATTTAATCAGAAGAAAACGCCGTTTTGTCTGCTAAATTTTTAGCAGATAAACAATTTTGGGCGGCTATTTTAGCAGCTCCTGTTGTTTGGATTTTGCTTTATTTCTATACTGATGCTTTGATTGCCAAACAGGAATTTAATCCGATTTATGCTATTTTTATTTATCCTATCATTGAAGAATTGGCTTTTAGAGGTTTAATACAGGATTATTTGCACACTAAATTTACAAGCACTGTCGCTCAACTTTCACTAGCCAATATCTTAACGACTATTTTATTTGTGTTGTTACACTTGGTTTATCATCCTATTTTATGGGCACTGGCTGTTTTTATCCCTTCGTTAATTTTCGGTTATTTTAAAGACAGAACTGGCTACATTCTACCTGCGATAATCTTACATATATTTTATAATTCTGGCTTCTTTTTATTGCTCTAAGACCTTTGTATATCACTAAGTAGAGAGGAGTTTGCCTTCTTCCCAATAATAGCAAACCCAGAAAGATTAAAATAAAGCCTATTAAAAAGAAATAAGTGCTGTTGTTTTATTGAATTCAGCTTGCAATTCGCAATATCCATTTTCATACATTATCGTTTGTAACGGGTCATCACTACAGGCACAACCTGTAAGTATTTCACGAAAAAAAACACCAATTTTTAATTGAATAACTTGCTTGGTTTCAACACTTGAAAGAAGTGTAATATCAATAAAGGATTCATCAATGTTGTTGCTGTATTTGCAGTATTCAGTGAATAGTGATTGATTACCAAGTAACAAGGACTTAATTTTTTTTTCGTCAAATGGTGCGTTAAAACCCACTAAGATAAAATAAGATTACGCACTTCTAAAGCGGCTTTAACAAAACTCTCAAATAAGGGGTGTCCGTCTCGGGGGGAAGAAGTGAATTCTGGGTGGAATTGGCAAGCCACAAACCACGGATGATCTATAATTTCCACTATTTCTACCAAAGAACCATCAATAGAGCGACCAGAAACCCGTAACCCTGCTTCTTCTAATTTTTCAATCAAAGTGTTGTTGACCTCGTAACGATGGCGATGGCGTTCGGTAATTGTCTCTTTGCCATAAATTTCTCTGGCTTTAGAATTGATAACCAAAGCACACTCCTGTCCGCCCAAACGCATTGTGCCGCCTAAATCTGAATCTTTATCACGCATTTGTTTGTTACCATCTTCATCCTGCCACTCGGTAATCAAGCCTACCACTGGATGTGGCGTGGAAAAATCAAACTCAGTGCTATTAGCACCACTCATATTTGCCACATTGCGCGCATACTCAATCACGGCAACTTGCATGCCTAAGCAAATGCCTAAGTAAGGAATGTTGTTTTCACGCGCATAAGTTACTGTGGTAATTTTACCTTCAACACCACGATTGCCAAAACCACCGGGCACTAAAATTGCACTCATATTACTTAGGCAATCAGCACCTGATTTTTCAATATCTTCAGAATCAAAATAATGAATATTCACTTTAATCTGCGTATTAATACCTGCGTGCAACAAAGCTTCTGATAATGACTTGTATGCCTCGGTCAAATCCATATATTTACCTACCATGGCAATATCAATACTTGCAGTCGGTGAATGAAGTCGATCAACCACTTTATCCCATTCACTTAAATCAGTCGGTTTACAATCGAGTGATAATTTCTTTACCACAACATTGTCTAAGCCTTGATCATGTAAAGCCCTTGGCACTTTATAAATGGTATCTACATCAAGCGAAGTAAACACGGAATCTGGCGTTACACTGGTGAATAAAGCAATCTTGGCACGCTCTTCATCAGGCAATTCATACTCAGAACGGCAAATAAGAATATCAGGCTGAATGCCAATGCTACGCAATTCTTTTACAGAATGCTGAGTTGGCTTAGTTTTAAGTTCGCCTGCAACTTTGATATAAGGCAACAAAGTTAGATGTATAAACAAAGTATTCTCACGACCCAGTTCAAGCCCCATTTGCCGAATGGCTTCTAAAAATGGCAAAGACTCAATATCACCTGCCGTGCCACCAATCTCAACCAAGGCAACATCTGCCCCTGCTGCCCCTGCTTGTGTTAATTCTTTAATTTCATTGGTAATATGTGGCACAATTTGCACTGTTGCACCAAGATAATCGCCCCGCCGTTCACGCTCAATCACACGCTGATATACGCGTCCTGCAGTAAAATTATTTTTCTTACCCAGTTGCAAGCGAACAAAACGCTCATAATGCCCCAAATCCAAATCCGTTTCTGCACCATCATTGGTAACAAAAACCTCGCCATGTTGGAATGGACTCATGGTGCCGGGATCGACATTAATATACGGGTCAAGTTTTAGCATGGTTATTTTTAAACCACGAGATTCAAGGAGTGTTGCCAAGGAAGCAGAAGCGATACCCTTGCCTAAAGAAGAAACCACGCCACCAGTGATAAAAATATATTTTGTTGTCATTGAAAACTAACAAAGTTGAAAAAGTAATGATACCTTAATTTTGTAATTTTTTAACTACTTCGTTACAACCGACAGGTAAAATCCACCCAATGGGTTACAAAAACTTTATTTCAAGGCTGTTTTTTTATTTAAAGCCACACATTATCAAACTTGTCTTTACCTCGTTGACAATAATATTAGCGACAGCATTAGAAAGTGCAATTCCCGAAGTAACAGGGCGTATTGTTGATGTCTTATTTATTGGTGAACGAAATCAGCAAGTTGCTTTATTTTATGCGGGCTTAATGCTGGTAATTATTGTGCTAAGTTCTTTATTTTCACTTACTTCCACGGCGACCAGTTCGTGGGTTTCTAACAAGGTGATTATGAATTTGCGTGACGATATGTTTGCCAAATTAATTAAATTACCTAAGGCTTATTTTGACCAATATCCAACTGGAAAAATTCTTTCTAAACTAACCTACGATGTTGAGCAAATTGCCAGTGCGGCTTCCACAATATGGCTGAGTTTTGTTAAATCTTCCGTGTTTGTGATTATTCTCATTGGTTATTTATTTTATAAAAGTTGGGCACTTAGTTTGAGTTTAATTGTGTTTTTTCCCTTGATGTTTTTAGTGGTGAAATTATCCTCTAATCGTATGCGTAACGCTAGCAAACAAGTGCAGCAATCTATGGGAAATATGACGCATTTGCTTGATGAAAATATTTCTGGCAATTCGTTGATTAAAATTTATAATGCGCAAAATCAAGAAAGTGATAAGTTTAGTAATTTAATTAAAAACATTCGCCAACAACGCTTTAAAGTGGATATGACTGGTGCCTTTAATGTGGCGTTTGTCAACACCCTAATTGGCTTATCTCTCAGTAGTGTGGTGTATTTTTCTGCTATTTATCTGCAAATGAGTGCAGGTGAATTTTTGTCTTATTTCACTGCAATGGGTATGCTAATCAAACCTGCAAAAAGTCTGATTAATATTAACAAACCCTTGCAAACTGCCATGGCAGCTGGTGAAAGCGTGTTTGGATTAATGGATGAAAAAATAGAAAAGAACACAGGAAAAAAACAACTTAGTAACGCCAAAGGTGCCATTCAATTTAAACAGGTTTGTTTTGGATATGTAAAAAGTAATCGTGTGCTAAACAATATTGATTTAGACATTAAAGCAGGCGACACCGTTGCCATTGTAGGCTCCACAGGCAGTGGAAAAACCACCATTATTCAATTATTAACAAGATTTTATTCACCAAATTCAGGCTCTATCACCATTGACGGCATCGATATTAATCAATTTGAACTCACTTCATTACGCGCACAAATTGCCTTTGTTGATCAAAATGTGCGTCTATTTAATGACAGCATAAAAGGCAATATCGCTCTCGGTCAAATTAACACCATGACCAATGAAAAAATTGAAAACGCCACCAAAATTGCCAATGCTTATGAATTCATACAAGCATTAAGTGGTCAGTTTGACGCTGAAATTGGCGAAGATGGCGTTAAACTCTCTGGCGGACAACGACAACGATTAGCCATTGCCAGAGCAATCGCCAAAGACAGTCCAATTTTAATTCTTGACGAAGCCACCTCAGCACTAGACTCTGCCACCGAAAAACAAGTGCAAACTGCCATCGATGAAATGCAAAAAAACCGCACCACCATTATCATCGCACACCGTCTCAGCACCGTGCAAAAAGCAGATAAAATTGTCGTCCTTCACCAAGGACAAATTGTTGAACAAGGCACACACCAAAACTTACTTGATGCCAATGGCGAATACGCCTCATTATATAAATATCAATTCGATTAATCCAACCCAATCAAGAATTTACAACCAAGTAGGGAAGGGTTTGTAACCCAAGCAAGAATTTACAACCAAGTAGGGAAGGGTTTGTAACCCTTCCTAACGCCCCTCAAAAATAAAATAAATGATAACACTATCACTCAAACATCAACCATAAACACCTTAATAACAAACATTTTATAATTAACACTTAAAAGTAACAAATTATTTAGTCAATTTTTTAAAAATAGCACCACTACCCTTTGCTAACTATCATTTTATACTCAAGCATATCACGCATACTATAACCAATACCACCAATCCCATAACCCGAATGTTTTCTACCAGAAAACGGCATCCAATCAACCCTAAAAGTAGTGTAATCATTGATCATTACCGCCGAAGCTTGCAGTTTTTTTGCTATTGCCATTGCAGTTTCTGCATTATCACTAAACACGGAAGATTGGAAAGAAACTTCCAAACTATTTGCTTGCTCTATAGCCTCCTCTAGCGTTTTATAACCATAAATGCAAACCACAGGAGCAAAGACTTCTTGGGTGGAAACTTTAGCGTCTTTAGCAGGATTTAACAACACAGTTGGCGCATAACTCACTGCATTAATACGCTTTCCACCAGTCATCAACTGTGCACCTGAGGCAACAGCTGCATTTACCCAGCCTTCAATTCTATCAATCTCTTTCGGTGAAATAAGAGGTCCTAAATCGGTATTTTCGTCAATGGCATCACCAACCACTTGCCTCGCTGCAATGGTGGCAATTTTTTCTGCCAAATCTTGTGCACGCTTCTCAGGCACATAAACCCGTTGCACTGAAACACAAACTTGCCCAGAATGATACATACTGGCTTTAACCACGCCATTCACAAAGCCTTCTTCATCTGCATATTCGTCAAAAATTAACGGTGCAACGCCACCGTGTTCCAAGGCACAACGAGTGCCGAAGGCGAGTTTTGATTTAAGATACCAGCCAACTTTAGCAGAGCCAATAAAACTAAAAAATGCCACACGAGGGTCGGTAACCAATTTTTCTGCATTTTCATTATTCAATAATGCCACTTGCACCCAGCCTGCTGGCAAACCTGCTTGTTGAATTAATTCTGCCAATCGTAATGTGCATAAGGGGGTCAAACTGGCAGGCTTAATAATCACAGGACAACCTGTGGCAATCGCAGGAATAACTTGGTGTATCGCTAAATTTAATGGGTGATTAAATGCACTAACTGCCACCACCACGCCGATTGGCTCAAGTATTGTATGTGCCTTATGTCCCGCCCCTGCTGGGGTGTAATCCATTGGAACTTTTTCCCCTTGAATATTGCCCAATTCTCTAATAGCAATACGAATGCCACTAATAGCACGGGTTACCTCCACTCGTGCATCACGAATAGGTTTGCCACCTTCGTTAGCAATTAGGCAAGAAAAATCCTCATGTTCAGCCTCAACCAAATCGGCTAATTTTTGTAAAATTTCAATACGCTGAATTTCGGGCAAACGCCCTATTTGATGTCGCCCTTGTGCATTGGACAACATCTGCTCCACCTGCACACCATCATGCATTTGTAACTCGGCAAGAACTTTGCCAGTGTAGGCTTGTTTAACAATCATCATCGTCATTTTTTATACCTTTTGTAATTGCTTGGGCAGTAATTTCTCATTCTCTCGATAATCAATCGGCACATCGATAATATGCACGCCACCTTGGGCAAAACAAGACTCAATTAACGGCTTAAATTCATCCGCACTTTGCACTTTATGCCCTTGTGCACCATAACTGTGAGCATATTTAACAAAATCAGGATTGCCATACGCCAAACCAAAATCTGCAAAACCTTGCCCTTCTTGTTTCCAGCGAATCATGCCATAAGCACTGTCGGTTAAAATTAATACCACCAAATTAAGATTAAGCCGCACCGCAGTTTCCATCTCTTGCGAATTCATCATAAACCCCCCATCACCGCAAATCGCCATAACTTGTCGCTGAGGGTATAACAACGCACAAGCCATTGCACTCGGCAAACCTGCACCCATTGTTGCCAAAGCATTATCCAGTAATACCGTATTAGGCATATAAGTGTGATAATGCCGTGCAAACCACAGTTTATACATACCATTATCCAAGGCAATAATGGCATCCTCAACCAAAGCACGACGAACATCAGCAACAATTCTTTGCGGCAACAATGGATAGGCGCTATCATTATCTTTCTCATGAATAACCTTTTTAATATTCTTTTTAAAATTTAACAGTTCTAATGAGCAATTTGGCAAAACAGAATCCAACGCCTCAGCCAGCCTATTAACAGTCGTTTGAATATCGCCAATAATCTCTAATTGTGGAAAATACACTTCATCCACTTGTGCTGAATTAAAATTAACATGAATAACCTGCGTGCCACCTTCACGCATAAAAAACGGCGGTTTTTCCACCACATCATGTCCAATATTAATAATCAAATCCGCCATTTTAACCGCCCTATGCAACACATCACCCTCCGATAATGCTGCCGTGCCAAGAAACAAAGGGCTTTTACAACTAACAACGCCTTTGCCCATTTGCGTGTTAAAAAATGGAATACAAGTTTTATCAATAAAATCTTGCATTGGCTTAAACAATTTTTTTCGATTAGCACCAGCACCAATTAAAACCAACGGATTTTTAGCCTTCTTAATCATCTCCACCGCAATTTCTATCGCCTGCTTATCCGCATCAGGACGACGAATTTCATTAACAGGGAATAAGCGCCAATCCTTCACCTCCTCAGCAGCCACATCTTCAGGCAATTCCAAATGCACCGCACCCGGCCTCTCCTCCTCTGCCAAACGAAACGCATCACGCACCATTGGCGGAATCATACCGCCGTTCACAATTTGCTTACTAGATTTGGTCAACGGCTCCATCATTCGCACCACATCAATAATTTGAAAACGCCCCTGTTTACTAGAATGAATTGGCTTTTGCCCCGTAATCATCAACATCGGAAAAGCCCCGAGTTGTGCGTATGCCGCACAAGTTACCAAATTAGTCGCCCCCGGCCCAAGCGTCGCCAAACACACCCCCGCCTTACCCGTTAAACGCCCATAAGTCGCCGCCATAAAAGCCGCCCCCTGTTCATGACGAGTAAGGACAAACTTAATTGATGACAACCTTAAAGAATTCAACAAATCCAAATTTTCCTCTCCAGGAACGCCAAAAATATACGCCACCCCCTCATTCTCCAATGCTTTCACAAATAAATCAGATGCTTTCATTTTTTACACTCCCTAAGTTTGTAGATACAATTCACCCATCAATACCGATTTTCCACCATTGCCGAATAATACAAATAAGCAAGCATTAAGCTTTCACAATCTTATTACCCCACAAAAATGCACAATCTCAACAAAGTAATATCTACTTATCAATAAAAATCCCAACCAATGATACGCCAAAGTATTCAAACATATTACCCGTATAGTAAAGACCTGTATAAATATGATTAATAAAATTATCTCGCCCTTCCAATACAGCTTTATTTACACAAGATAGGAAAGGGTTTTCAATTATCCTGATGTTTAAAGTCTAGCTTCGGGAAGGGCTATAAACCCTTCCCTACTTTGGCGCCATTGTCCCTATAAAAGTCACAGGTGTTGATACAATTGATTAGTAACGACAATCGCCAAGCCGATACCGATCTCATCTACAGCGAACAAAAAACCAGCAGTTCTGCCACATTAAAGCCTGATACGCTATTTCTAACTATTTGATGGACACCCTAAAATGCGAAAGTATGAGAGTGATTGGATACTTATACATTACACTCACCAATTGTTATATCTTTTCTCTAAAACCCTAAGTATGTGCTCCCAAGCATAGTGTGGGAACGAGAAATTATTACCTTATTACAACCCTTTTTTATTGTGTATAATCTCTAATATATTAAATTATAGATTTGTGCACTCTTATTTTGTTTACCCCTGCTAATTTTTAATTTTAACTTTTTTTTATTTTTTAAACTTGGAATTCGTTATGACTATTTTAAATCGTTACACCACTACCATCTTGCTATCTCTAACCCTACTCGCTTCTCAGGCGTTTGCGGTTAATACACTTGGGGCTAATCAAGTTACTGCTAATATTGCTACTACACCGGCTGTACAGGCAACAACAACTTTGGGTCCTCTTACTATTACCTCAAAGGTAGGCACTGTTGGTGGATGGAAAGGGGAGAGGGTTGATGATGGTCATCAACAACCTCTCCTTACTTCGGCTGATGGCAATAATACGCTTGGTTTTAATATTGCAAATATTGTCTCTCCTCATATTTGTGACGCATCATACAGCCATTCAAGGTTAGAGTTTAGTTATATCTGTCATCGGAATAATGATAACCCAATTACTTATAATTCGGTAGCCAAAGATCTTATAGCTAGTAATCTTTTCCAGTCAGTTACGGGTGGAAGTGAAACTGAATTGCCAAATCCAACAAGGGTAACCAAACACTTTACAGGTGGTGTGAACGCTACTGCTGGAACTGCTCAAGTAGTTG
>NZ_CAHJWD020000286.1 GCF_903642095.1 Bathymodiolus brooksi thiotrophic gill symbiont
CATTGCCTGAGGAAATCATCTAGGATCATTGTCATACCGACAACTAGTGTCAATGTCTTGTGGGATGCAATTGTTCCACTTAGCCCTACACCCACCTTGATCGGATCGACCATTTGCCAAACATCGAAATTCATTGTCTTTCGGAACACATCGGTGGTGTTTCTTAACATCAACAATAAACGACACCTAAGCGTACATCCGAAAGAGTATATTTCATTTGGGAAAGGGGTGTCTATGTCTTTTTTTAATTTTCTTGTATTAATACCGTATTTTTCAGTTTAATTGAATTATTTGTATTGCAATATTGTTTTAGACATTGTGCATTTTGTAATTTAGACTGGGGAATTACTATTTATTATCACTTTAAATTTAAAAAAAAATCATCTATGATACTAGACTTGCACAGGGAATGTACAACAATTAATAATTTCAATTTAATTTAATTTCAATACAACAGGTACAAGATAAATAGAAAGAAATAAATGTGTGGAAAAAATAAAAGCATGTAAACAAAAATTAAGCGAATTGAAAAAATATGAAAATATTATAAAAAAAAACATGTAAAAAAATTAATAATTTTTTTAAAATCTAAAAAAAAAGTGAAACCTTGAGACAAAAAGGGGCATAAAAAATTGTATTCAGATATCTTAACCCTTCCTATTATATCAAGGCAAATTAAAAAAAAATCAGTGTAAGCAAATATTTTTCTTGAAATTAGGAAATTTTATTATCTGAATGAAAGCTACCAAGTTTCATGTTTATCTCACAATGTAAATATCAATGTATTTGGAATATTCATGTGTTTGACACAACTACAAACTAGCTTTTATAACATATATGGGTGGTCAAGTTGTAACAATTCTTTCCCCTTGACATTCACAAAATGACCAGCATTTACAAATATGAGTACTTAGGTTGCAATAATTCTTTCTCCAGGACATTCACAAAATGACCAGCATTTACAAATATGGGTACTTAGTTTGCAATAATTCTTTCTCCAGGACATTCACAAAATTACCAGCATTTACAAATATGGATACTTAGATTGCAATAATTTTTCCACCATGACATTCACAAACAGAATGACTATAGCATTCACATAAAAGACAGACACAAAATGACTAGCATTCACATAAAAGACACATACAGAATAACTAGCATTCACATAAAAGAGCATATTGAATGACTACCATTCACATAATTTTAAGACACATACAGAATACTTGCATTCACATGAAAGGACAAACCAGAATTCCAAATTTCACTAAGTAAATTAAATGACTAGAATAGAATGAATATGTTTTCTGTTGGCAAAATAACCAAGTATTGGTTAATATTGTTTAAAATTGAAGTTAAAAAAATTATTTTATTTGTTCCAATGACTGGAAAAAAGTTAATAAATGGGCACATTTTGAAAAATTCTTTTCTGTAAAAGAAAATTTATAAATTTCGGCATTAATATTCATAGATAAAAGATAATTATATTTCTCATAAACAACAGGCAACATAAGTACCTTTTCATCTAAAAAAAAAGCATGAATAACAAATTCAACAACATGTTGGAGTGTATACAGGTCTAAATGTCTGTAGAAACTTGTTCAACAACTTGGTTCTGGTTCAATATATCTATAAGAAATTGAAAAGTTTGAGATCTTGTTTCAGCTCCACTTTCTGACCTAGAAAATGTGTTACAACTGTTATAACAATATGTACCACAATATAATTTATCTTCTGAGCCAAATTCTTTACAGAAATTTAATTCATTCTTGAAATGTTTAAGACAAGTCCTGGTTTTCAATTGAAATTGAAATAAACCTTTTGACTTTCAGATGAAGTTTCACAAATTACACAATCAAAAAGTTCTTTTCTGAATGACTTTATTATAATTTATGACACAAGGTGTCTTGAAAACTCATGGCATTTGTTTGATGATGTACTTTAAAAATAATTGGAATGCTGGTCCATTTTTTTTACTTCATGGATATTTTAGAAGAAAAAAAACATATATATATTGATTTTCAAACCTGTATGAATATATATATAAGACTTATCATATATTCTTATTTTTATTTATTCAAATATTCAACCAATAAACATCACAGGAAACTTTGCATTTATACTCATAGAATCTGAAACTAACAGAAAATAAACATCCATTTTATTTAATAGAATCTGTAACTTTGCCCCTTTGGTATCTTCAGACTCTTGTTAAAAAAAAATAAACATCCCATGTCCAGTCTGTATATATATATCTACCTACAATGATCTAAAACTAACTAAAACTGGAGGTTGTCAATACCATTGGCACTGAAAAGTAGCATGTACACACATCAATAAGTATTTCAGGAAAACAGACTGAAAATGAAAAAAAAGGGGGGGGGGGGTGTAAATGCTTGACATGAACTAAATATGTAGCCTTATGCTATGCCATGTTAATCTAGAGTGAATTTAACATAATCTTTCACCATTCTCTGCATGACAAGATCATACATTATAATGCAGACCTTTTTATTTCTAAAATGTATTTATTAATTATGTCAATATTTTGACATGTCCATAAATGCCATGGAACGAGTCAACGAAAATGAAAGATTTGTTGTTAAAAATGGAATAAAATGACTCTATATATGTGTGACTATGATTGGTCAAGTGGTTCTTTCGTGTTTAAACAGAAACAGTCACATTTTCATCCTAATAGATCGATCAATCTATGAAAAAAACCAGAAATATTTGGTTAGAATCTCGAAATATAGTGCTTCTTGTTTACATCCAAATATGGAATTCTAGTGACGAATGATGGGGAAATATGCAAATAATCCATACTCTAATACGTGATTCTAGCTATTTTTACCAAATTTATTAATAAACAGCCAATGGGATGCAATTGTTCCACTTAGTTAAAGAGTCTATTTTTAGCGCCATTTTTTTTTACAACATTTCATCAGCAGCGGTATCCCGAGTTCCAACGTTGATTTCAAGCAAACGATATCATAAATACACGTATTCACGCGTCAGTCACGTTACAATTTTATTTAAAAAATGGATTCAATAAAAATGAATACTTCTTTCAGTTTTATTTATGAAGATATTCAGTAAAAACACATGGGGTGTCGACGTAAACAATGCATGGCCGCTCACTTGTAAAGCGTCATGTCTAAAAAAAATAGAGTTACGTCCCTTGATTTCGGGATTTGACTTTGCATTGTTGGAGGTACGGAATCTGTGCGTGGCTTCCCGACTGAGAGAGTTGTAAAATAAATCGATTATGGATGTACAAAACAGAGAATACTTTTTTTGTTTTGGTAACGGAGAAAGATAATTTCATTGCATACATATAAACAAGTTTTATTCTAAAAAAAAAAAATGAAGAAAACAAATAAAAGTAAATAATAATAATAAACAAAGATCGTTTCTGTATGACTGCAACAAAACTATTGTTATGTGGTTACTTTCCTCGCTTGCCGCGCTAATAACGTGTTGTCCGCGAATGTCCTGATGGACAATTTGACTGCCGCGTTCGGCCGCGAGACGATCGCGGACTTCCCGATGCTAATTAGTCAATTTCCGCGCCGCGATCGTCCGCGAAACCGCGCGGATTTGGCGTAATCCATGCTGGCTGTAGTGAGGACTGACATTTTTTTCACTAGGACCACCAAACCCATATGCAATTTCGCGAACTCTGTAGTATTAATGTTTAATATAAATATTAATTATTATGTTTTCATATTTGATGTGTGTTTATATTGGTGTAAAATTAATAATAAATATTCAGTATTATATTTTCATATTTCATGTGTAATTTTATAGTTTTAGAGTTTAATAATACATATTCATTAATTTGTTTTCGTATTTTATGTAATTCCATTTATGTAGAAAAAGCAAAAAAGAGAATCAAATTTACCTTTATTAACATGTGATTACCCTGATAATTCACCCTTAATGGGACCCCTTAATTCCTCTTAATTAGGAAGGACACCATTCTTTGATATTTTGTTATAGTTAGAGTATATTAAGTGAAATTTTAATGGTTAAGAAGGCGGAGCGAGCGAAGCGATGCGACCCCCTTCTTAACCAATAAAATTTCACTTAATATACTCTAACTTTCACGTGCATTGCTTGACCAATTCAATACATACATACATATATAAATAAAACTGAAGTCGTATCAAAATCTTTTAACTATTAAACATGTCCAAGAGAAAGCCAAACTGGACCGATTGAGAGAAGATGATACTAATGGAGGAATACGAGAAAAGAAAGGACGTTTTAAGAGCAAAATTTTCGTCAACAATTATATTTCTTTAAAATTTAGGTACATGTATGTTTAACAGGGACACAATCATAATGTTCCTCAACTTCCCACTTTTGAGTTTGGATGCACCTCCCTCATCTATTTGGAGGATTTTACGTTCAACAGTTATATACGAAACTAATTTTAATGACTGTATGGAAATATCATGTAAATAAAACATAAAAAAAAAATAGGCTCGATTCCTAAATGTACTGCTTTCTAAGTCATCCTGTAACATATCACATATCATCATAATAGACTGTCGGTCAAATCTGTATTTGTCTATTAACTCGAAGTCATCGTAGATATCAAGAGGTTTTGTACGATCTCTGAATACTCGCTCTCTACGTAAAGCTCTTCTCCCAGCATGAAACAACCGAAAACGTCCGACATGGAACATGTTTGTATTGGTAATAATGCAATACTAATATGCTTTAATTATACCTATTTCATATACCCGCAAAGCACGTGCCATCAAATGGTACAGTTGTAAAAATATTTACTCATCCGGAAAATGACCTTGATGGTGAATTTTATGTACATGTAAGATATGATATGGATTTGATGATAAACTCGAATGCCTATGAAATATTGCTAATATGGTTTGTTGTTATCTTTTTATTCATACAATATCACTTTCATAACTCACAATCA
The DNA here is from genome assembly GCF_903642095.1 of Bathymodiolus brooksi thiotrophic gill symbiont. Taxonomy (GTDB): domain Bacteria; phylum Pseudomonadota; class Gammaproteobacteria; order PS1; family Pseudothioglobaceae; genus Thiodubiliella. The sequence goes on from NZ_CAHJWD020000286.1 coordinate 4,946, forward strand.
ATATAAAATAGCAATTCAAGAAAACTTAAGGAACCTACCCATCTACCTTAAAGCTAAGGGAAATCTTAAGTGTTTTCTTAGTTTAAGGACGTTTATGAATACCACTTAAGTATGATGGGCGGAGTTTCCTTAACTTAAGGTTATTCTTAGGAAATACTTAAAATAAGAAGTTTTATGAATACCACTCAAGTAAAATGGGCGGAGTTTCCTTAACTTAAGTGTTTCCTTAGGAAAATCTTAACTTAAGTGGCTTTATGAATACGGGCCCAGCTGCATTAAAAATGAAACGCATGTGCGCGAAGCCGAAGGAATTTTTAAAATTGAAGTGCCCGACAACGTAATTTTGGTATCAAATAATCATAAATCTCTATAAATCAATATAGAGAGAAAGAAATAGTAGATTTATGATTATTTGATACCAAAATTATGTTGAGAAGTGTATGGGAAAAAAAAAAAAAAAAAGGGGGGGTAATGTAGGTCATGACCCCATGTACCTGTGCTTTTACGATCACAATTTTCCTTACGTTGTCAGGCACTTCAATTAAAAAAAATTCTTCGGCTTCGCGCACACGCGTTTCATTTTTAATGCAGCTGTTGCAGCTCGCTCCGCCCCTTCTTAACCATTAAAATTTCACTTAATATACTCTAACTATAACTTGGCCTTGAGGGATACACGAAATCATAAAATTTTATTACTTTGGTATAAATTCATTACTTACAGCTCACTCCAATACAATATACACTTTAGCAGTAAACACAACAGGTGGTACACCTGAGGAAAAGGCCTCTAGGCATGTAACTCTTGTGGGGACAACAAATGTGTTCTCTCTCTGAATTATAGAAAATTCAATTGTTTTACACTATTTCAACACATATTTTAATACAAGGCCTATAAAACAGATGTTTACAGAAGTGAATTTCATTTTTTTAAACGTTAAACTTAACGTAAAATATTCATATGAATAATTTCTTAGCTCCGAGCTTTGCTTTCAGATGCATACAAATCTATGTTTAACACTGTATTAGCGATTATTTAAAAAAAATATCCATATACATATTTTTTTTTATCGAAAACAAGCCCGTAATAAATTACAGAGTTATCGAAGCGAATCATGATTAAGTTGGATATAATGTCGCACAATAGGCTACCCGATTTGTAAGGCTTGAAGTAATTTACCATATAACAATATGTTCGTAATGATGAACGGTAAGGCCACTAAAATGCATCAATCGCCTGTAAAATAAATAAACATAAATTATAATGTTGAATCTCCGTGAAAATATTAAACGTTTACATTTAAATCAACATCAAATTGAAATAAATATGAGTGCATAGTTCTAGATCCTGAAAAACAAAATCAAGAAATAAAATATACATAACTACTGTAAAATACACAACGATTGATGGATTATTGTGTATTGAATAGCTAAAGTTATTATCATCCAGAATGGTACAAATAAATAAACAATAATATAATACTATTATAGATTGTTCTTATATTTATCAGGGAATTATATAAACATTTGAAGAAAAAAAAATCCTGTATTTATTGATCAATCTAATTAACTGACAAAATAGTGTTTACATGTAAATTGCATATTTCTGTTGGATCGGACAAGGGCGCGTACGTTATGTAAACGGCGTTTACATAGGGTTATGATTATTTGTTTTATATCATAAACAAAAATATTTATTGTTCATTAAGGTGCCTCATTACAATAATCAGAACTTTTAAAGCACAATAACTTTGACGCTGTACATACACAATCCTGTGCTATAAAACAAGACATAAATAGCTTAATAGAGACCGATAGTTTAATATATACTTAATTCATTTTTTAGTAAATAGTCTCAGCATAGGTATTACAAGGTTAATGTATTTCTCGCATGATAATCAAAAACAAGTAATAGTGAAGTGACAACAGTATACGTATTCTGTACGTGTATCACACTTTGCTAATATTTTAATACATTTAAAGTCACATTTCTTAATAAACATCGCATTAAGTTAAAATACGACATGAAAATCAAATACGCAACAATTGATGGATTATTGTGTATTGAATACACTAAATTTATTAAGGGCCAGACTAGTATGACATAAATAATAATAATAAATAAATAAATAAATACGTATAGATACACGATAATATAATACTATAGATCGTCATATTCAATGAGCTAGTGACGACTACAGTATTACGTAATCTCTCTACTCAGCGGGTGATTTAGATGACCGTGCGATTTAACTGGTAAAATGCAAATTTAAAAGGAAAAACGCTAAAATCCCACGACAATGCAAATTTAAAAGGAAAAACGCAAATATAAAAGG
>NZ_CAHJWD020000287.1 GCF_903642095.1 Bathymodiolus brooksi thiotrophic gill symbiont
GTACTGTCAAAATATGTTCGAGCTATCGGAAGTTCGAGCCACCGAGGTCCCGTAATTTTAGACAGAAAAAAATCTTGTTCTGACCCGGGACAGTTTCATTACCTATATATGATAACTGATGCACAGTAAAACTGGCCTTTCTCGTAAAAAATATTTAATCATTTAAGTTCAAGTTCAAGTTCTTTATTCACTCGGACACATATATACAAGTGTAACAAGAGGAATATTATACAAAATATTTTACATAATGACGGATATAACTAACCTAAAATAATACAGCCTCAGAATATAATTACAAAACATTTTGCAATTTAGATATAAATAAGACAATTTTTTCAGAACCTTAACATTACACAAAGATAACAGGCCTTTCATTTTGTACATGTTTGCATATCTAGTATAATAAATTGGAATAAATTTACATCTAAGCCTTTGTACATCAGCAGAGGTACATTCAAATAAAAAATGAAATTCAGTACCTAAACCAACATTACACAGATGACAAATACGTTCTTCTCTGGGAGTATTCGACCATCTTCCAGTTTCTATTGGAAGTTTAATGTTATTGCATCTAAACTTTGTTATCATGTTTCTCTCATGTGGTAATAATTTCAATAAGTATTTCTCTAAATTAAATTCATTTTTAAATATGCCATAAAATTCTCCCCTAGAAGAGTTCTCAATTTGGTTAAACCAGTTTTGAATATATTGATCAGTCAGATTTTGCTTAACAATAAATTTTAGTTGCACTGAATGAACTGGCTGTTGTTGGTTCCATAGATAATTAAGCCCAGTTTTCTCAAAAATTGATTTGATAAAATTTAGCCACTTAAATTGAACATTATCAATAATACTCAAATTAAACATAATCTTATATAAAATACAACTAAGTTTCTTCTCGTTTGAAATAAGTCTATTCCAAAAATTTACAATCCTTAATTTTATACATAATATATCTATAGGTGTTCTACCAAGTTCTCCGTATGTCATAAAATTTGGAGTAGTGGTTCTAACACCTAAAATATTTCTACAGAACTGAAGGTGAAGTTTTTCTAGTTGCTTAGTGTTCTCATAACCCCATATTTCACAGCCATAAGTAAGTATTGGAAGTATAAGTGTATCAAACAATTTAAATTGTAAATCTATTGGAATCGATATATTTCTCAATTTTCTATACAAACAATATAAAGCTTTGCGAGCTTGATCCATCAATTTAGCTCTTGCCTTCACAAAAGAGCCGTTATAATTAAATATAACACCTAGATATGAATAAGAGTCTTCAATTTGTAAATTCTCTCCACATAGCTTAAAAATAGGTTGATTTTTTTATTTTCTTTTACAAAATATTATTACTTTAGTCTTTTGCAAGTTAACCTTCAATTTCCAATGATGACAATACTTTTCAAATATAGCCAAAGCAGACTTACACATTTCTAAAAGTTTTCGTCCAAAATTATTTGGTCTGCATTCACACTGAGTATATCTTTTTAAGGAAATATTATTATCAAGTAAAACTTGGTAGTCATAGCAATATGATATCTAAATAGGCCATCTTCTACATTTACATCCATAACATTCAAAAAAGTTTCATCTGGTTCTGAAAAATCTTCAAAAAAACCAGTTTTAGCATTAAAATCTCCAACAAGTGCACATTTCATGTCTTTTTCTATAAAATTTACTAATTCATTTTCAATATCTAAAAATGCATTTATTGACGAATATAGAGAGTTTTCAGGTAGGGTGTATACACATCCCAATAAAAGGTCATTATTAAATACTTAAATTTAATATGATTTTTAAGATTATTTTTATATACAACAACAATACCTCCAGATTTATGCTTAAATATTTTTCTATTTTTTGCAACATAGCTAAAACCATCTGGGATATTTAAAATGTCATATTTGTCAGTTTTTGTCTCTATAAAAATACATACTGTATATCATGTGTTGTAATTAACTGTATAAATTTAAGTAATAAAAGTTTTGACTTGATACCACAAACATTTTATTTCTGAAAAATTAAGTTTCTGTTTTTTAGACCTTGGGGCATTTTCATCAGTCGCTTCTCTTGCTTGCCTGTCCTATTGATAGTGGTTGTCCGGGTTTCTAGGAGGGGGAAAGCGCATATGAGGTTCTCCGTTTCCAGGTTGAAGCGCATCTTTACAAATTCATATGTGAATATTAGCATGTTTTTTTTATCAACTTAGCTGTGAATGTGAAAAAATTGTGAAAAATAAGTGATTTAAGTCTCAAATATATTAGTAAATCTTCCTTGTTTTCAACAATAAACCAGGAAATGTTTTTTCCGCTTTAATAGTAAAACATACTCGACAATAGGCACTCATAATTGATGATATCTTATTGTAACACACACAAGAGATGACGTGGATTAAATGATTTTAAGTAACATAACCCCGCTATTTTATATTGAAGTGTATTTATCAAGCCAGTAGATTGATTAATCATATATATATGTACATTTGTATGTAAGCACATTCAACGTACATCTGTCAATTAAATTGCGATGTTCGAGTTTGATATGGTAAAACTCGTGATTTTATTATGATTCTCTATTATTGATGGGACCATTTATTAAGTTCGACTGTTCGAGGTATCAGTGTTCGAGCGAAAGATTTTTTTTAGCTTAAAAATATATGGAAAATTGGCGGGACTTTCAAATAAGTTCGAGCCATCCATGGTATTCGACCCATCCGAGTTCGAGGGACCGAGGTTTGACTTGTATATATGTAAAATGCTAATTTCCATTTTTTCATGGTTTTTTCATACTATATTTAAAGATTTGACTGAACAGATTTTATATCCAAAATGCAACAGAATGCACCATCTTCTTCCTTATAGTATATCAGAGTACTCAATACTTTTGTGTTTGCGCATGCGCGGAATAATATAAATATTTACAAATTACAAAATGCCAAAGTTTAGGTGAATATTGCGTCCTTTTGAAAAATAATTTTCTGGGGGGGTGCGTGGCAAACCCTAGACCCTCTACCGCTTTTAGTCTCTCGAGGGTTGGCATGTATGCGATAAAGTGGGGCGAATCGACTCACTTTCTGGGGCGAAACGACCCGGTATCCTTCCTTTTCGTTCTTGTTTTCGTCAGACCCCTCATCGTCAAGATTCTCGACTTTCCAACATCTAAACTCATCAATAGTGTAGATTTTACCACCAGGATCCATGTGTAAAT
>NZ_CAHJWD020000288.1 GCF_903642095.1 Bathymodiolus brooksi thiotrophic gill symbiont
TACCTCGAGCACCAACAATCAAATCATTCAAGCCATCGCCGTTGACATCGCCTGCGGTGGAGACTGAGTTGCCACTAATATCATCCACATTCTCACCGTTAATAACAAATCCCCCTGTGCCATTGGCAATAGCAGATAGGTTAATTGCTGTGCTGTCGGTTTTACCGAAGACAACATAAGATTTACCTGCGTTTGATTTACCGTTTGGGTCGGCTTGATAAGCACCAACAATCAAATCATCCAAGCCATCGCCGTTAATATCGCCTGCACTGGAAGTTGAGAAGCCACTCCAGTCATCCACATTCTCACCGTTAATAACAAAACCTCCTGTGCCACTACCACTGGCAATAGCAGAAAGGTCAATTGCTGTGCTGTCTTTTTTGCCGAAGATGACATAGGATTTTCCTGCGTTTGATTTATCGCTTACATTGGCATGATGAGCACCAACAATCAAATCATCCAAGCCATCGCCGTTGATATCACCTGCGTTGGAGGCTGAGATGCCACTGTAATCATTCACTTTCTCACCATTAATAACAAACCCCCCTGTACCAAGGGCAGATAGGTTAATTACTGTGTTGTCTATTTTGCCGAAGATGACATAGGACTTTCCTGCTCTTGATTTACCGCTTGGGGAGGCTTCAATAGAACCAACAATCAAATCATCCAAGCCATCGCCGTTAACATCGCCTGCGGTGGAGACTGGAAAGCCACTCTGATCGTTCGCATTCTCACCATTAATAACAAACCCCCCTGTACCACTGGCAATAGCAGAGAGTTCAATTGCTGTGCTGTCTTTTTTGCCGAAGATGATATAGGATTTGCCTGCTTTTGATTTACTGTCTGGGTCGGCATGTTTAGCACCAACAATCAAATCATCTAAGCCATCGCCGTTGACATCGCCTGCGTTGGAGACTGAGCTGCCACTAATATCATCCAGATTCTCACCGTTAATAACAAACCCCCCTGTACCACTGGCAATAGCAGATAGGTTGATTGTTGTGCTGTCAATTTTACCGAAGATGACATAGGACTTACCTGTGTCTGATTTACCGTTTGAATCGGCTTTCCAAGCACCAACAATCAAATCATCTAAGCCATCGCCGTTGACATCGCCTGCGGTGGAGGCTATGCCACTAGCATCACCTGCATTCTCACCGTTGATAACAAAGCCTTGTGCTAAGATTTTTACTGATACAATAATGGATTGCTCTGCCTTATTGCCTGCAACATCAGTAGCAACAATGGTAACTGTGTCGTTATGCACGGATGTTTGTATTGCTTTGTAAGTTAGTATTCCAGTGTCAGCAGTAATCGCAAATTTATCGGCATTTGTCCCTTTTATGCGATAAGTAATACCTTCATCTGCATTACCACCATTAAGGTTGGTTGCTTGAGCATCATAAACAGTAGTTGTAATAGGGGTGTCGACATCAACATTAATTGCAGTGGGTTGCAAGTTAAATATTGGGTCTGTGTTATCTACGACAATACGCAAAGTATTTTTACCTATATCTGAGACATTACCAACTGCATCGGTTTGTTTAATCTGAATGGCATTAATCTCATAAGAGGTATTATTAGCTAGCGTAAAATTACTGCCTGTGCCGTCAACAAAGCCATTATCATCACTAATAGAATACTGCCAAGTTGCACCCACTTCTAAATCATAAGCAGTAATCAAGCTATTATTGGTAATGCCATCGTTATTTAGCAGACCTGTATCTACAAAGTCAAATATTGGTCGATCTGGTTTGACTGTGTCAACCACTGTTGTTATCGAACTTAAGCCCGTAACACCGACACTATTGTCATTGCCAGAAAGGTTAACGATAACAGTGTAATCATCTTGGGTAAGTTTTGAAGTCCAAGTGCTATCATTGCCTAAAGTCCAAGTGTTATCACTATTAACACTTGGAAGATTGTTGCTAATTGTATGAATAGCAGTATCACCATGTTTAAAGACAATACTACTAATATTTATTGAAGTTACTGTGTCAATGGCTGCAACTGTGCCACTTAAAGTAGTTACTGCCATCTCATTAGCATTGATTTTATTATCATCACCAATATCACTCCAAGCAATTGAAGTGGATAA
>NZ_CAHJWD020000289.1 GCF_903642095.1 Bathymodiolus brooksi thiotrophic gill symbiont
ATATGGATATCAACATCACTGCCGATGATGGCACTAACGCCCCCATTACACAAGCCTTCACTATTGCTGTAATAACCAATATCCCCGACATCACTCCAGTGATTAAGCAATTCACCATAACCCAAGGTAACAATCAAGGTCGGGTGATTAGTAAAACAGGCGGAGTTGTTACTGTCCGTGCTACAGTAATTGCTAAGACTTATGAATGGAGCAGTATCGATGTTACTGATACAAGTGCTAGTGGTGATACAGTATTTGTTTTTGACCCTGCCAATACAGATGCTGGTATTCTAACAATTACATTAAAGGCTACAACCAATGCCCATTCATCAGAAAGAGTATTGAAACTTGAATTGATTGCAGAAAGTGTCAGTAATGATGATGATGACGGCGATGGCATTTCCAACAACAAGGATAACAATACCGCAATTAACAAAATCCAAGCAGGTGCAGGCAAAACCATCACTAGCCCAACAAACACCAGAATATTGTTAGGGGCAATGGGTGAAGATTCTAGTCGTTTAACCCTTGCACAAATGCAACAATATATCACCGACAATAATTTACCTAATAAGTCCAGCGATACATCAACCACTGGCGATATTTATGATTATGTCGTTGAAGGCTTAAGTGCCACTGGTGCTACCACTGAAGTGATGATTGAACTCACTACTGCAATCCCTGCAAATGCAGAGTTGCGTAGATATTCATTAGTCACTGGTTGGGCTGATTTTGAAGTTAATACTAATAACACAATCCACTCCAAAACAAGCACAACTTGCACCGATAATAGTGCTTGGAAGGCTGGATTAACCACAGGTGCAACTTGCCTTAGATTAACTATTAAAGACGGCGGTGTAAACGATACTGATGGCGAACAAACTGACAACACTGGTAATGCTAACGGTGTAGTTGCAAGCACCATTTCAATCGCAATGCCAGATCTTGAAGATTCTACGGATCCTTCTAGCAGTGGCGGTGGTTGTGTTTACAATCCTAATGCACCAGCTAGATTTGATATGGGTTTTATCTTGTTAATGGTGTTAAGCACTTATTATCTAATCAGAAGAAAACGCCGATTTACTCATTAAGTAAATGTTTTGAAAAATTCAAGTATTTTTTAAGCAAGTTTGTCATCTGCCACATGGTAGGTAGGGTCTTCTAAAACATTAACTTCCACTAAATTTTTAGCGGTTTTTAACAGCAATCGACATTCGGCACTAAGATGTTGCAAGTGTAGCGTTTTACCAACTCGTTTATAACGCATTGCCAATTTGTCAATGGCTTGAATGGCTGAGTGGTCCAGTGCTCTAGCGTTGCCAAAATCAATATAAACATCATCGGTGTCTGCTTGAGGGTTAAACAACTCTTGAAAATGTTCTTTTGAAGCAAAAAATAAAGTGCCGTTGACTTTATAAACATTATCTCCTTTGTCATTTTGACTTTGCTCAATGTAAATTTTACTGGCAGATTCCCAAGCAAAAGACAGAGCGGACAAAATCACGCCAACAATAACAGCTAACGCCAAGTTATCAGTTAATACAGTAATAACAGCCACTGAGATACCTGTAACAACATCCAATGCAGGAATTTTTCCAAACAAGCGTAGCGTGCACCATTCAAAGGTGCCAATCACCACCATAAACATAACACCAACCAGCACCGCAATAGGAATCATTTCAATATATTCAGATAAATAAAGAATGAATAACAGCAAAGCAACTGAAGCAACAATGCCCGATAAACGACCACGACCACCAGACTTAACATTAATAATACTTTGCCCCACCATTGCACAACCACCCATACCACCAAACAAGCCAGTAACAGTGTTAGCAACACCTTGTCCAATACTTTCCCGATTAGGTTGTCCTGAGGTTTGCGTCAAATCATCCACCAGATTTAGCGTTAGCAGACTTTCGATTAAACCTACCAATGCCATAGTCAATGCATAAGGAAAAATAATTTGTAATGTTTGCCAATTGAAGGCGACATCAGGAATATGAAAAGCAGGAAACCCCCCTTTAATTGAAGCAATATCACCTACCGTGCGCGTGTCAAGCCCCAGCCAAATGACTGCCAAACTACCCACAATAACAGCCACTAAAATTTCAGGAACCGCCTTAGTGAATCTTGGTAAAAATTGAATAATTGCCATTGTGGCAGCAATAATACCCAGCATAATGAGTAATGGTTCGCCCGTAATCCACGCACCATCAATTTTAAATTGTTTGATTTGCCCGATAAAAATAACCATAGCAATACCATTAACAAAGCCCAAAAACACAGGATGTGGTACAAGGCGAATAAACTTACCAAGTTTAAATAAACCAAAAGCTATTTGCAAAATACCCGTGAGTATCACCGCAGCAAATAAATACGCCACACCGTGCATTGCTACCAGCGTGCCAATCACCACAGCAATCGCACCTGTTGCACCAGAAATCATACCGGGGCGACCCCCTATAATTGAAGTTACCAGCCCAATGGTAAAGGCAGCATATAAACCGACTAAAGGGCTTACGCCAGCCAGTAGGGCAAAAGCAACCGCCTCAGGCACCAAGGCTAAGGCAACGGTTAAGCCTGATAAAATATCATTTTTTGGATTAACAGAAAGGTACTTATGGATAAGTGAAAAGAGCATTTTATTCCTTGTTTTTGTTGATTATTTGCTTGCAGGCACAATAGGGGTGGATGATTTGACTCCTGTATTTTGTGCACGATGACGCATCATATGATCCATTAGCGTAATCGCCAACATTGCCTCAGCAATTGGCGTGGCACGAATACCCACACAAGGGTCGTGCCGTCCTTTGGTGATAACTTCTGTCGGCTTTCCATCTTTGTCAATACTGTCAATTGGTAACCGTAAACTTGAAGTTGGCTTGAGTGCAATAGACACCAGTAAATCCTGCCCAGAACTAATACCACCCAGCGTTCCACCCGCGTTATTAGATTTAAAACCTTGTGCAGTAATGGTGTCCCGATGCTCTGTGCCTTTTTGCGTGATAACATTAAATCCAGCGCCAATTTCCACCCCTTTAACCGCATTAATACTCATCATTGAATGTGCTACATCCGCCTCTAATCTATCAAAAATCGGCTCACCCAGTCCAACAGGCATATTCGTAGCAACGATATTAATGCGTGCCCCAATAGAATCGCCTGATTTCCTTAAGGCATCCATATAATTTTCAAGTTCTAATACTTTATTAACATCAGGGCAAAAGAAAGGATTGTTATGCACTTCATTCCAATCCAACGCTTCTATTTTAATTGAACCCAATTGTGCAAGATAACCTTTAATTTCAATACCAAATGCTTGTTTTAAATATTTTTTAGCAATACCACCACACGCAACTCGCATCGCCGTTTCTCTCGCACTAGAGCGACCACCACCACGATAATCACGAATGCCATATTTTTGTTGATAAGTATAATCTGCATGCCCTGGGCGAAACGAATTGGCGATATTGCCGTAGTCTTTAGATCGATGATCGGTGTTTTGGATAATGAGTGCAATCGGCATACCTGTAGTTTTGCCCTCAAAGGTGCCTGATAAAATCTTAACCAAATCCGCTTCACGGCGTTGTGTTGTGTGGCGAGAAGTGCCGGGTTTTCTCAGGTCTAAATCGCCTTGCAAATCCGCCTCATTCAACGCCATACCGGGAGGGCAGCCATCCACGATACCAACCAAAGCCTCACCATGCGATTCACCAGCGGTGGTTATTGTAAATAATTTACCGATACTATTGCCACTCATTTACCATTCCTTGTGCTGGGGGATGTCATCACAAATCACCTCCCAATTTGCTTTTGAATCAACAAAAATATGTTTTTCAATCGCCTCTTCAATTTTATTGGTAATCAAGCCCAATCTAATTCTTGTGTAATCTGGATTGTTTTTAAGTTTTGCCATAATCGGTGCCCCGCAAGATTGACAAAAAAAGCGACTTTTATTGTCGTTTTCTTTAAATTCGGTCAAATTGCTTTCCCCCTTTAAAAATTTAAAATTCTTACTCTCCACATTTCCATTCGTGGCAAATGCCGTGCCCTGAACACGGCGACATTCGCTACAATGACACATAATGATATCTGTAATTTTCTGTGTAATTTGAAATTTAACCTTCCCACATAAACATTCACCTTGGTGCATTCTAACTCCTTTAATTGGCGTCCTTGAGTGGATTCGAACCACTGACCTGCCGCTTAGGAGGCGGCTGCTCTATCCAGCTGAGCCACAAGGACAAAATTATCAGTATTTTACAATATTTATACAAAACTCTCACAGTATAATTCAAGCATTTTATTAGATAAAAAATACTATGAAAAATATTAAGACTGAAGATAGGTTAATTTTTGCCCTAGATGTGCCAGAAGTAAAACAAGCTAAAGATTTGGTTAATCAACTCGATGACAGCGTTACCTTTTATAAAATTGGCATGGAAATGTTAATGACAGGGCAATATTTTCAGTTAATGGACTGGTTGATTGCCAAAGATAAAAAAGTCTTTGTTGATTTAAAATTCTTCGATGTGCCAGAAACCGTCGGCAGAACCATTAAACGATTAAGCCAATATGGCGCCACCTTTGCCACTATCCACGGCAATCAAGCCTTAATGGAAAGAGCCGCCGAAAACAAAGGCGACCTCAAAATCCTAGCAGTAACCGCACTCACCAGTCTTGACAGAGGTGATTTGGATGATTTAGGTTTTAAATGTGATGTGCAAGATTTGGTTATTTCTCGTGCCAAACGCGCCTTTGAAGCAGGATGTGATGGTGTAGTATCCTCAGGTTTAGAAGTCCCATTTTTGCGTGAATATGTTGACAACAAGTTAATTGCCGTAACCCCCGGCATTCGCCCCATAGCCAATGATGATGACCAAAAACGCGTAGTCGATGTAGCAACCGCATTTAAATCTGGCACAGATTACATTGTTGTCGGCCGTCCCATTAAAAACGCCAACAACCCTTACCAAGCCGCCAGTGAAATTCAAAATATTATTAAAACTTGTTTCTAACAAGCTTTTCGGTATAATTCCCCCTTCTTCAATAGTCGCGTAGCTCAGTTGGTTAGAGCACTACCTTGACATGGTAGGGGTCGGTGATTCGAGTTCACTCGCGACTACCAAATTATAAAAAAAAGCCATCTTAATATAGATGGCTTTTTTACAAACCATTGATTTAACAATATGGATTGTTGTTTAAAATTACCAGAATTTTATGCCAACTTTAATGGGTTAAATTACCCTTGTTTTTCCATTCTACATAGAAATGAGAATACACCCGAGAAACTTGATAATAAGGAGTAGGGAAGGGTTTATAACCCTTCCTTTTCCCGTCCATTCCCACAAGCAGAAAAAAGGTTTGCAGTTTCTCTTAGTGTGTGAAGTCTAGCTTTGGGAAGGGTTACAAACCCTTCCCTACTTCGTGTTGTTATTTCCACGCATAGTATTGCTTTGTGTAAAAAACTCAAAAAAACTATAAACCTTAGTATAAAATTCATCTCAGTGGTGAAAAATAGAAAAAAATATGTATTTACTATAATGGAGTTATAAAATGAAAAACATAATATACGGCTTAATAATCTTGCTATCTTCTTTCACTACAAACAGTCAAGCACAGTCAATAGAGCAGAATGCCCATAAAAAAGTTAAGCACATTTATTTAACTTTTGATGATGGCCCTTTGAATGGAAGTCGAAGAATAAATGATGCGGTATTAGCAGAGAAATTGCCAATTTTCGTTATGTTAGTAGGCGAGCATGCTTTGGCAAGACCTAAAGATGTAAAACTTTATAAAGAGAATGAATTTATTGGGGTCGGAAATCATAGTTACAGTCATGCAAACAACCGTTATAAGTTATATTACTCAACCCCTAAAGGCGTGCTCAATGATTTCATTAGAAATAAAGATACTTTAGCGTTAGACAATAAAATAGGAAGATTGCCCGGTAGGAATATGTGGCGTATCAAGGGAAGAAGTAAAAACGATGTGAGCAGTGGCATAGCAGCAGCAGATTTATTAGCTAAAAATGGATTTTCACTATTTGGTTGGGATTTAGAATGGGCACACGATCCTCACACAGGGAAGCCAATAGGAACGGCTGAGGATATTTTTAAAGAAATTGAAAAAAAACTTAATAACGATAAAACCTTTACAAAATCCCATATTGTGCTACTAAGCCATGATGAAATGTTTCGGTATCAATATGAAGAATCCGAACTTAAAAAATTAATAGACCTTTTGAAAAGTAAAGACGGCTATAAAATCAGTCAATTAAAAGACTATCCATAACACCCCGTAAGCCAGATTGTGTAAATCCTCGTATTTCATAATTTTCAGAAAAGAGAAAAATCAGTTTAGCACTTGAATTCAGCTGATGTGTTAGCGGTCGGCTGGGATGATTTGTTAGGTGCTTTAGT
>NZ_CAHJWD020000290.1 GCF_903642095.1 Bathymodiolus brooksi thiotrophic gill symbiont
ACCAATTTATATTCTTTTAAATGAGTAACAAAAGTATAATATTCTCTAATTTAACTTATCAAACATTAAAAAATGACAACAATTACTCGTATCTTAATTTTATGTGGCTATTTAGGAAGTACTTACGCTTGGGGAGGCTTCTTTCATCTTGATGTTGATGCCATCCAAGGTATAAATAGTATGAGTGGAACGGCACCAACACTTGAGCAACAAGCCCGTTCAAGTATTTTAGAACGCAGGGCTCAATTAAATCTTAACAACAACGAGACATTACTTTTTCAACGAGTTAACACAGACAGATTTGGCAATCAACATTTTCGATTTAATGTTACATACAAAGGGATTGAATTGGAAAAAATGCAAATTATTGCACACTTTGACCAAGGAATCGTTAGTAGTCTTAGCGGTTATCAGCAATCATTATCACCTTCGTTTAAAAGTAAAATCGACACGCATCTCAATCAAGAAAAACCTCAATTAACCACCGACAAAGTATTGGCATTTATCAACAAAAAACAACACAAAGTATTGTCTATCAAACCAATGATTATTCAAGCACAACCTTATGTTATTTGGCAAGTGCAGTTATTGATTAACGGCATAACTACCATTTATCGCATTAGCGATAGCAATCCGCCAAGTATTTTATCAAAAATAGAAGACATTCAATACTAATGATAACTTTACTATTGCAATTCAAGAGGGCTCGATGTCTTATTATACTTAGCGTATTATTGTTATCTGCTTGTGGTGGCGACAATGGTAATAACGATGATGTCCACACCTCTAAAACTGGCTATTTTAGAGACAGTGCAGTTAAAGGACTAAACTATATAACCAACTCACAAAATGGCATAACCGATAAACTGGGTCGTTACCAATACAAAATAGGGGAGGAAATTACTTTTTATTTGAATAATATGGTTTTGGGTAGTGCCATAGCAAGTAAAACACTTTACCCTCATAATATCGCCACAGATTATGAACACAGTATTAAGATTGCACAGTTATTACAAACCTTAAATTTTAACGATAATTTAAACAATGGTATTGATGTGACCAAGCAATTTAAAGGCACTGATACTGCATTACCCAGTGAAGATTTAACACAAGATTATATTGACAATCACACCTATCAAAGCAAAGTGTTGGTTACGAAAAGTATGGCTCAAGAACACTTAAGTCAAACATACAGAAAATATGGTGTTATCAATGCTCCAGCAACAATTCGTATTAATGTTGTAGAAACGACCTTAGCAGCCGAAATTGAAGACCTTGGTGGCGTGCCAAGTAACGGCATTGTCTATCGATGGTATGTTGACAATACTCTTATTGAGGGGGTAAACGGTAAGACATTCCTCTTAACTCAAGATCATATTGGAAGACAAATTACAGTGGGAGCTACCTTTAAAGATTTGATGGGTGAATCAGAAGAGATACAAACCAATCCAATTTCTAATATAAGAATTGGTTATTTTAAAGGCAGTGCAGTTAAAGGGTTAAAATACGCCACCGAAACCCTTACTGGTATAACTAATGAACTTGGTGCTTATCAATATCAAGCAGGGGAACGCGTTACATTCTATTTGGGTAATTTATATTTAGGTCAATCGTTAGCCGCCGAGATATTGTACCCAAGTGATATTGCCACTAGCAACTCAGACATGGAGGGGATAGCGCAATTATTACAAACTTTAGATGCTGATAGTATGCCAGATAATGGTATTGATGTTTCTAGATTTTTAACTGGAGATGCAAGCAAATACCTGCTCAGTGGCACTTTATCCCAAGCGCATATTAATGAATTTGATGCAAGCAAAACACTGGTGAGTAAAGAAAGTGCCAAACAGTTTTTAACCACTCAGATAGAAATAGAAAACAATACAAAAATAAATAACTACACAAAAAGCACCTCTATCGAAAACGACACTTATAGCTTTACTTACGCCTCAACAGGGAGGCGAACATTTGAAATACCAACGCTTGCTTGTTCCCAAATTAATTGCTGTCAGGTCGATGTATTCAAGGATGGAGTTCTTGAAGAGAGTGCCATTGCAGATCAAAATAGAGTCATTCGTTTCAATGTGCAACAACGGGAATCTCAAAACTCAGTAACCATTAAAATTACAGCTGCAAACACACAAGGGCAAGCTTGCTACTATAAAAATCCCATTGCTGGCAATATTGAAACACCTGATCAAACACATAAAACAATAAACGCACAAGGGCAAAGCAGTAGTAAATACCCTGCATTAAAAGTTTTGAAGTCAAACCAGAATTATTACTTAGAGGAGGTTATTTCTAATTCAACAGGTCCTGATATAAAAATCAAAACAATTAAATCAATTGGGCTAGGGCCTACAAGGCACATTAAGCACACTGCCAAAGAGGCAAAATACCTTGATAAAGACGGGGTTGATGCTCACGCCAACTCAATCAAAGTTTATAATTATTTGAAGAATATTTTAAATATGAATAGTTATGACGACAAAGGAGGGGCTTTATTGGCAACCACCAACCATTTGTATCCTCGATCTCGAATATCCTTTTGTGGAATAAGAAATGATGCTGGCTCGTGGTTTAATGCCTTTTCCCAAGGGAATGAAATTTTTTATACACCTGCCAAACCAGAGATAGGTTATCATAAAAGTCTGTCCGCTGTTGTCAATGTTGCTGCACACGAATGGGCACACACAGTTACCAACAACTTCTCCGAATTAGAATATCAGCGTGAAATGGGGGCACTCAATGAGGCGTTTTCAGACTGGTTTGGCATTGCTGTCGAGCAACATTATTCAACTGGTAAAAAAAGTTGGGCAATAGGTTTTGCAAATCAACCTATTCGTTCAATAGAAAACCCACCTTCTATACAGAGGACTTACGCATTTTATAATAGGTATAAAATTCTGAAAAATGGTGTAATTTATCAGCCAAATATTGGCGAAAAAATACCTTATCCAGATACCTACAAAGGCGATAACTGGCTTCTAACAGATGAGAGTGCATGCCCTACTCCAAGCTGTAGAAATGATAATTGTGGTGTGCATTACAACAGTTCTGTTGCCAATAAAATGTTTTATCTATTATCAGTTGGTGGCACTCATAATGGAACTGTTGTTACTGGTATAGGAATTGATAATGCAATGAAAATCGCCCTAGATGCCAATAAAAATCAATGGACTAGACACACCACATTTCATGATGCTAAAACAGGTATGATTGCCAGTGCTGGAAGCGATACAATCAACGGCGTTAATATTGCAGAACAAGTTAGATTGGCATGGGAAGCAATCAATGTCCTTGATTCAAACAAGCCCTAATTGAGTTATTTGTATAAATATAAATAACTCAATTCCCACCAGCTTAGTAATTATTTAAACCTAGCTTTTAACTCTATTAGAGCAAAATTTAAAGAAGTTACCAATATGATAAAAGTCTAAAATTTAGAAAATTATAATTGATAATTGAATTTAACTTTATTATTAATACCAGCGCCATTTAACAAGGTTTGCATCTTTTGGTTGTTGGCCTTAATATCCCCTTGAATATTAAGTTTATTGTCAGGGCTTAGCGTTATGTTGAGATTGGCTTTAATTTGGGCATCTTTATCAGTAACAACACCATTTAACTGCTCATTCTCACTGTCAATGCGTAATTGATAATCACCTAGAAGCTCGCCCAATACATTCAATTTTTTAACTTGCACAAGCCCTTGTAGTGAGTCTGGACGAGCATCCAAATTGTTTGCATTCCAGTCAATATCAAACTCATCAATTTTCACCTCAAACGAGGCAATATTAGAAATATTATCAGGCAATAACTTAAACTTTTTAAGCGTTGCACTTGATAAAGTGCCAGTAATATCACTGAATTGTAATTGCTTGGAAGTATCAATACTCAAGTCAAAAACAAGTGCATGCGTCTCTTGCTCAATATGTATATACCAACCTAATTTTGCTTGAAACAACGCCAATGGAGAGAAACTCCAGTCAATCTTACCAAATTTAGGATTATTCGTGTGTCCCTGCCAAACACTGCCCTCTAATAAATAAGGCGACTGAATAGACGAGGCAAATAAACTCGCAGGTAAATTACCAATTAGGAAAAAAACCAAAGAAATTGAGAATAATAAAGCATATTTTTTCATGAGAGGCCTTTGTGTAAATATGGATAATAAGCAAAATTTAATTTTTGCCAAATTGGTAATTTCCTTAAACTCTGTTCTAGTAAGACTGAGGCTAGGCTTAAAAAATTGCCAAGTGAATGGCAAGTGAATTTTTGATGGCTATTCATATTTTTTATGGATGCGAAAAAGTCATTGTCGCATCAACTACACCGTTATCTTTATACTTAATATCTGCATTAATGACAACAATGCCATATTTACTTTTAAGTGCACTCAACCCTTCTAATAACTTAAAAAATGGTATTTTTGACCCAGTAAATACAATCTGTTTACCTTTGTCAGTGCGAATCTTTTTACTCTGAATTGCCCGATAAGTTTTACGAATAATATTTTTAGCTTTTGCTGTAGATAAGGTTGGAAAAATCACAGAACTTTGTAATATTTTTAATGAATTCGACAAGGTACGCTCTTCAATAAGTTGCTGGCTCAGTGTATTGTTTTTGCTATTAAGAAGGGTTATGCTTAGCACAAATAACAAAAACACCAGTGCAGCGCCTAAAACCAAAAAGTTTGCTTTCTTTTTATTAGATAAGTTATGCCAGTTCATGGTTTTAATGTAAGGGTTTGTTGGTTAAATTTAAGGTGCTTAACGACCTTTTTAGACTTAGTTTTTAATTTAAGTTTAGTCAATAAATCGTGGCTCGTTCGGGTTTTGTTATTATTCACCTGAATTAATTTTTGTTTAACTTGAACAGGCAAATCAACAATGCGCTTAACTTTGGGAAAAAGTTTTTTAAAGACATTTTGGTTAGCATTGCGTTGCTTTTGAACCTTCTCAGTCAAATAATAATTATCTATCGTCAAATGGACGGGTAGCAACACTGCCAATAGTAAAATAATTGCAATACCAATACGCCATTGTTGTAGCGATTTTTTCCAATTCTTTAGCCAATCTATTTCCAGTAAATTAATTTGTTGACTGTGCTTAATATCTGGCGCTGCACCAATTAACTGATATTCATCTGTCAACGACTCGTCAAATATGACCTTGTCCATTCTACCGCCTAAAAACTCGCCAAAACGAAACAACACACCTTGCTCATCTTCAATATAATGCATTTTTTCTTTGTCATTGGGTAGCAACATAAAATCAACCACACAACGCTCAACGCTCAATTGAACTTGCTCAATTTTTTCTTGAAGTTCACTTATGATTTGCTTACCCATTACAATCACCTCGTAATATTGGGTATTTGCAATTTTTTTCACAAAGAAATCCAAATCTTCAATGTCGTCCAATAAGGTATCTTCCAACAAAAAAGGAATGGCTTTTTTTGCCTTAGCAAGGCTCATTTTAGGTAATTCAACCTGATGTGTTGACACTAAGTTTGAATCAATCGCAATCAGATAGTGCTCATCAGACGATAATTCGTCAAATACGCTAGATTCGTTATAGTAAATAATATTCATTAAGATGCTAT
Source organism: Bathymodiolus brooksi thiotrophic gill symbiont (assembly GCF_903642095.1). Taxonomy (GTDB): domain Bacteria; phylum Pseudomonadota; class Gammaproteobacteria; order PS1; family Pseudothioglobaceae; genus Thiodubiliella. Next base: position 5,608 of record NZ_CAHJWD020000290.1, read on the forward strand.
TTTAAAGACTTTTGCGTAAATAGGGGTGATTAACAAAATTCATTTTTTTTCAACTTAGTAAATTTTTTTAAACCTTGCTCTAAAGCTAAATTTAAAAAATTATCAAATGAGTAAAAAGCAGATTCTTGATGATTCATATTTATATTAGTCCTCTTTTAAAGTTTTGTATTATTATAGAAGGATTAAAGGTCTTCGTATAAATAAAAACAACCGTTTTAACGATTAAATACTGTGAGACCTTTGTATAAATTTTGCCAATCATATTTTATAAAAAAACCTTATTCTATTAGAGGCCTTTGCATAAATATGGATGATTAGCAGAATTCAATTTTTGATAATTATTCATATTTATGCAAAGGTCTCTATCTAATTCAATCTGCTGTTTTTTAACAGACAAAAAAATAGCACTCAAAAAGAGTGCTATTTAAAAATGGCGGAGCGGACGGGATTCGAACCCGCGACGTCCTGCGTGACAGGCAGGCACTCTAACCAGCTGAGCTACCGCTCCATTTTTTGGTGGGCGCTACAAGACTTGAACTTGTGACCCTCGCCTTGTAAGGGCGATGCTCTACCAACTGAGCTAAGCGCCCAAAAAACATATTCAATGCTTAATTAAGCACCGAGGTATTATACGCAATAAAAAATTAATTTACTGCCTCTTTCAATGTTTTTCCTGCTTTAAATGCTGGAACTTTAGATGCCTTGATTTGAATCGTTGCACCTGTTTGCGGGTTACGACCTGTGCGTGCTGCACGGTCTCTTACTAAAAAATTACCAAAACCTGTAATGGCAACATTATCACCTTTTGATAGGGAATCTGTAATTGCATCTGTTACTGCATTCAATGCGCGTCCTGCATCTGCTTTAGAAAGGTCTGCTGTCGATGCAATAGCATCAATTAAATCTGATTTATTCATTTTCTTACTTCTCCTTTATTTATGTGATTTATATAAATTATTTTTTTTAAAATTAAAACTTCAAAAAAAGGGGATTATCCAGTAAAAATCCTTACTGTCAATAGATTTTAGAAAAAAATCTATTATTTTTGTAATCGCTCAATTAATGGTAACATTTGTTGTCGCCAAATACTCGGCGTGATTTCACCAATACGCTTGAATCGAATAATACCTTTCTTATCAACCACAAAGGTTTCAGGTGTGGCATACACGCCCAATTCTAAGCCCAATTTACCTTGATTATCAAATACTATAAAATCAAAAGGATTGCCAAGTGTTCTTAAAAAACGCTCACCCTCTTTTTTTCTGTCTTTATAATTAATGCCAACCATTTGCACACTACTGGTTTGAGCAATATTGTTCAACATTTTATGTTCTGCTCTACAAGTAACGCACCAAGATGCCCATACATTAACCAATGACACTTTATTTTTTAAGCGATTTTGTAGGGTAAATTGATCACCCGTTTTAAAATCTTCCACTTCAAGATTTGGAAAAGCTTTATCAATTAAAGGAGATGGGATTGTTTTGGTATCTCGCCCTAAACCGTTATACAAAAACCACGCCAAAACAACAAAAATCATTAAAGGTAAGAATTTATCTATCATTTTTTCGCCTCCTCTAAAGCGTCGGCAACTTCAGGTGGCATATAATTCTCATCGTGTTTTGCCAATACTTCTGTTGCTACAAATAGATTGCCCACCAAAGAACCTGTGGTAACAATGCCCTGCCCTTCTCTAAACAAGTCTGGCAAAATGCCCGTGTATTCAACGGTAAATTTGTTTTTATTATCAGTAACATCAAAAGTAGATTTTAAATCCTTACGCTTAAAACTGCCTGCAACAACCAAACCACCCAATCGAAAACTTTTGCCAATCGGTGCCTTACCTTCTGCCACTGCAGTCGGTGAATAAAAGTAATTGGCATTACTCTCTAATGCTTGCAATAAAAGTGTTACTGCTAATATTGCACCCGCAATTAATGTTGCTACAAGCACCATTCTGTTTTGTCTTTTAGTCATTATTATTCTCCTCTGATGTATTTAATGCGTAATTGCGTGGCTATGCGTGTATGGTTTATCTTAGCACTGATAAACAAAAATGCAACCATAGTAAAAGTGAGTAAATACGACACCCATATATACAATGCGTATTTATCAAATATTAAAAAATCCATTATTTTTTCCCCTCTATTAATGTCTTTACCCAGCGTGAATTTTGCTCTCTTACCAATACTTCATCTCGTGCGCGCATTAACACCAATGCACCATATAAAAATTTAAAGGCAAAACTGATTAACATTAATGCAATAAACATATCAATTTGCATAGATATTTTTGTTGCACTAATAGAAGAACCTTGATGTAGGCTATTCCACCATTCAACTGAATAATAAATAATAGGGATATTAACCAAACCCACAATTGCCAAAATAGCAGATGCCTTAGAGGCTGTTTTTGGGTTATCAAAAGCATTATTAAGCGATATATAGGCTAAGTATAAAAACAATAAAATAAGCTCAGAAGTTAGGCGTGCATCCCACACCCACCAAGTGCCCCACATTGGTTTCCCCCAAATACTGCCTGTAATTAACGCTAAAAGCGTAAATAATGCACCAATGGGTGCTGATACTTTGGCAACTATGTGTGCTAATTTAATCTGCCAAATAAGACCAATAGCACCTGAAATTGCCATCACCATATAAACAAATAAACTCATCCAAGCAGCAGGCACATGCACATACATAATGCGAACACTATCACCTTGTTGATAATCAGCTGGTGAAACCACTAAACCCCAATACAACCCTGCTAATGACAGGGCAATAAAAGGCATCATTAGCCATGGAATAATTTTCGCACTGGTCTGATAGAAATTTTGTGGTGAGGCGAATGCTTGAATCCATTTCCACATATTGATTATTCCAAAATTAAGATTGAATTGGTTATTTTAACGATTTTTGCGCAACATTGTTGCGCAAATAAGTGGGCAGTGGTAACTCAGTATCATACTCAGTATTTTTAGTTAAAAACAAAGCGATTAAATTCTCAGATTTTGGATAAAAATTTGCCACAAAATTATCAACCCCTGTGCACGCCACAAGAATATCTTTATAAGCACCCCACCCCGTGCCTATACCCATAAAATCAACACCCAGAGCATCAACCAAATCAGGCTTTTCCAAACGCTCAGCACGCAACACGCCTTCTTGATACACCCCCCAATATACCTCGTTCATACGCGCATCAAGGGCAAGGGCAAATTTATCAAGTTTGTATTTTTGCATAGCACCAAAGCCAACCACTTCAAGGGTTGAAAACCCCACAGTTGGAATATTGTGTGCCAAAGATATTCCTTGCACCACACTCACACACATACGCACACCCGTAAATGCACCGGGGCCTTTGGTGTAAACAATCACATCTAAATCTGCTACCGTTATCTCAGCTTCGGTAAACACTTCGTTGCACAACGGTAAAATTAGGCTGGAACTTTTTGTTATCTCTTGCACAAAGCGTGAAATAGTCTTACCTTGTGTATAAAGACTAACAGAACAGACTTCAGTGCAAGTATCAATTGCGAGTATATTTTGTATATTTTGCATGGCGTTATTTTAGCGTTTTTTTATACTTATGATACAGTCGTAACACCAAATTTCTGCGTTTTAACAATCGATTTGGGTGTTTAGTTGGATGATAATAACTCGGCCCTTTCACTAATGCCACCAAAGTTGCCAAGCGTTCAAGGGATAATTTATTAAGTTCTGTGTCAAAATAAAACTGCGCCGCTTGCTGAAATCCATGCACTTCATAATAACCATGTTGCCCCAAATATACGCTGTTCATATACCGGTTTAAAATCATCTCTTTATCAAATGAAGCCTCTAGCAACAACGCCATTAACGCTTCATTAAACTTTCTAGTCAAAGTTTTTTCATGCGTGAGTAATGAATTTTTAATCAATTGTTGGGTAATGGTGCTGGCACCCCTCATAGGTTTATCGTTCCAATAGTAATCACGCACCACTCTAACAATTTCTCTAAAATCCACCCCTTTGTGTTGGAAAAATGAATGGTCTTCTATCATCAACAACATATTAATAAGCGCCTTCGGGTGTTGCATCAATAACAGAGTGGAATTTGTCTCATCTAATGGTTTGGAAAATTCATCCTTAACCACGCCATGCAAATGATTGAGATAGGCAGAAAAAACAACAATAACAAGCAATATCAAGAACAAAATTAAACGCCTTACCTTTTTCACAACATATTACCCCGCTGTGCCAAACTCTCAAAACGCCCACCATTACCAATAATAATATGATCCAATACACGCACATCAATCAATGCCAACGCCTCTTTAATTTTGTGCGTGATATTAATATCAGATTGCGATGGCGTTGGGTCGCCTGATGGATGATTGTGTGCCAAAATCACAGCAGCTGCATTATGATTCAACACGGCTTTAACCACTTCTCGTGGATGCACACTGGCTTTATTTAGCGTGCCAATGAATAATTCCACCAACTCAATCAAATGATTTTTTTGATCTAACAACAACATCGCAAAAGTCTCCCGATGTGAATTACCAATATGCAAGTGCAAATAACTGGCAATTTGCTCCGGTCTGGTAAAGGTATCACCCTTATTCATACCCGACTCAAAATACCGCTTTGCCATCGCCATCACCCCACGAAGATTGGCGTATTTCGCGGGCCCCAGCCCCTTGCCCTTACAAAATTCTTCTTCGTTTGCATTTAATAGATTATGCAAAGAGCCAAATTGATCAAGCAAATCTTGTGCCAATACCACCGCACTTTTACCCTTGATACCTGTGCGTAAAAATATTGCCAACAACTCTGCATCGCTCAAACTGTCTTCACCAAATTTAATCAGTTTCTCTCTAGGTCTGTCATTTTCGTGCCAGTTTTTTATTGTCATAATTTATTTTCCATCAGCATAAAATCTTTGCATAAACATTAATCTACGCAACCCTTGACTGATATAAATACTTTTGAAAATCAACAAACAAAGGAACAATCTCTTGTATGTCGCCTAATGTCGCCTTAGCATCCTCCAGCGATTGATATTTTATTTTTAATAAAATGGGCAATTGAGTCTGCTTGAGCTCCTCAACGCCGATTTCAATGTATTTACTCAAAACAAATTCTATAAATTCTTGTTGGGTTTCATTTAAAGAAAACAGTATTTTCGCTTTTGCCTTAGACACTCTTTCTTGCCGAGTCATAGGCTGAAAATCGCTATCAAACACATATTTAAGCACATCGAATAAATCACTATTTTCAGCATTAATCAGTTTTTTCAAACTGTTTAATGGTTGTTTGCCAAAACCCGCAATATCTAATTTTTTAAGCAAAGCTTCTCTGGTTTTTGGATAACTCCATATTTCTTGCAATTCCTTTTCATCTTTAAAAAAATTAGGCAATTCACCAAACAAATTTTCCAAAAATTCTGCCGCTGAAATAAGTTTACCATCTACATCCCAAAACGAAGTTGTGAGCATATACTGAATTTCTCTTTCCTTGCCATCAGCCAATCTTATCTTCACTTTTTTAACGCAAGCACAAGGACTTTGCCCGCAAGTTTCACAAACTTCCTTCACGCAAATACAAGGGAATTGCCCACATTCTTTGCAAGACTTAGTTGGCATTTTTTCACAAACACAAGGACTTTCTCCACATTTATAACACACCTCTGCTTCAATCGGATCACCATCCCATTCAGGGTCTGAAAAATTCCGATAAGCACCAACAAAATCATAAATTGTAAAAAAATCCTTGCCCGCAAAAAGCCGTGTGCCACGCCCAATGATTTGTTTAAATTCAATCATTTGACTCACTTCTCGCATTAAAACAATGTTACGAATATTACGAGCATCAACCCCAGTTGAGAGTTTTTGCGAAGTGGTTAAAATGGTGGGAATGGTTCTTTCATTGTTTTGAAATTTACGCAAAAATTGCTCACCAATTTCACCGTCATTTGCTGTAACTCGCACACAATAATTCACTTCAACACTTTTTTTATACTGGTTAATCAAATCCCTAACCATTGCCGCATGGTCTTGAGAAGCACAAAAAACAATCGTTTTTTCATTCTGATTAACTTCATCCATAAAAACCTGCACCCGTCTAGACTCTCGTGCTTTAATCTCTATGTTTTTATTAAAATCTTTTTCTTCATAAAGTTTGCCAATCTCAACATTGCCCTCAAGTATTTCATCATCATTGGTATAAATATAATCATCCATTGTTGTTTGAATACGCTTGACTTTAAACGGGGTCAAAAAACCATCATCAATACCTTCCTTCAGAGAATAAACATAAACAGGTTCACCAAAATATTCATAAGTATCAACATTGTCTTGGCGTTTTGGCGTTGCAGTCAGCCCCAATTGCACCGCAGGAAAAAAATATTCCAAAATTCCACGCCAACTACTTTCATTATTTGCCCCACCCCTATGGCACTCATCAATAATAATTAAATCAAAAAAGTCTTGATCATATTGATGATAATAAGCAGCCTCATCATCAAATTCCGCCTCATCTTGCCTCTCATTTTCCGGCAATTCTGCAGTATTGTCATTAGCCATTAACGATTGAAAAATGGTAAAAAAGACGCTGCCATTTGTTGGCACCTTGCCCCTTTTCTTAATTTCTTTTGGCTTAATCCGCACCATTGCATCATCCGCAAATGCTGAAAATTCGTTAAACGCTTGGTCCGCTAAAATATTACGATCTGCCAAAAACAATATTCGTGGCTGCCTCTGCCCATCTTGGTTTAGATTCCAACGCGTATGAAATAATTTCCAAACAATTTGAAAAGCAATCGATGTTTTTCCCGTGCCTGTAGCAAGGGTTAATAAAATACGCTTTTGATTTTTAGCAATCACCTCAAGCGTATTATTAACGGCAATTTCTTGATAATACCTCGGTTTCCAAGCACCTGATTTATCTTCAAAAGGCACCATTGAAAACGCATCTAACCATTTATTTTGCTCGCTATACATTGCATGCCAAAGTGCATCAGGCGTAGGAAAATTAACAACCAGTTTTTCCTCACCAGTTTTCATATTAATTTGATAAATTTCCTTACCATTAGCAGAATAAGTGTAATTCAAATTTAACTTTTCAGCATAAAGTTTAGCCTGCACCACCCCCTCACCCACCACCAAATCAGAACTTTTAGCCTCAACAACCGCCAACTTAATCCCTTTGTAAATCAAAATATAATCAGCAATCAATGGATTTTTACGCCCACCACCAACCTGAATTCTACCATCAGTAATTTTACAAACATCTCGCTCACGCAATATTTTTGAATCCTCCACAACACCCCAACCACTTGCCTTTAGTTGCGGGTCTATCAATTCTGCTCTTGTTTCTGCTTCGTTCATAATTATTTTAAATATTTGTTTTTTGTTAAGTTATCTATATTCACAGTCAAGAACCAGTCAAGAAAATAAAACTATAATAAGTGCTTGATTTATTAGGTTTTTGATTCCTCGTTTTTTTTTGCGTATTTTTTTTGAGGTTGGATTTTTACTCCCTGATAGCACGGCAATAACATTAACTAATGAATAAAACCACACTTCTTTGTGCCAAGTTCTGTAGATGTCTTTGTCTTGGAAAATGATTAGTTTGTTTTTTTACCATAAGTCAAGACGTAATAATTCTAATAAATTTATGTTTCTCACGCCAACCTCTGATAAATTACAAACTGTTGGCATTTTATAACTCCTTTTTTGCTGTTTTAAAGATGGCTGTCTTTTTTCATTAGTTATCAAAATAGAATTTGTTCTTTTGGCAATAACTATAATAAATATATCGTTTTCACCAACACCAGAACCATATCCCTCTTCT
>NZ_CAHJWD020000291.1 GCF_903642095.1 Bathymodiolus brooksi thiotrophic gill symbiont
ATAAATTTTATTAGATGCTGCCCCACCATTAAAACTAATATTGCCCGATTGCCCCGTATGATTCAAACTCACCGCACCAGCAGCACCATTAACGGACATATTGCCATCACCACTCTTATTGATATCCATAAAGCCAGCAGCACCATGAATACTTAAATTCCCCCAAGTATCATAAACACTAAGTTTTAAACTAGCAGCATATACCGTGTCATTCCCCCCATACATGTTAAGACCACTACCCCACACAGCAAAACCCAAAGCAAACGCTGTATTGTCGCCATCATCCCCTTCGTAATTCCCTGTAATAAGAAATCCTACAGTGTCAATTACAGTAGTAACTACATCAACGACAGCATCATATACATCTTCAACAAAACTGGCTACAGCACCCATAAAAGCTCCTTAAATGAAAGGATTTTTTTGAATGTCATTAAAAAATGAAGGGGTAGTGAATTTTTGGTATTAGGGAGATATTGCATTGTTATCCTTGTAAGTATTAATTTTAGTAAAGGTTGTTAACGAGTGTCATTTGTCTACTGAGTGTAGCCTTATTGTTTTTATCTTTGGTAATTTTAACTCTTAGGGCGTATATTTTAGCTTTATTGGGTAGTAATTTCAGAATTAAAGAGAACATCGTTGCCCTTCATATTAATATGGTTGATATTATAGCAAACAAAAGAAGAGAGGTTCGTTCAACTTAGTCCTAAAATCAACATCTAAGCACTCTACAAAATCTATATTATCCTATAAAAATAAAGACAATGAGGGTTTGTATGATTTTTGTCCATTATTGATCCAGCAACGCAAACAGTTTTAAGTAGGTATTTTTGAATATTAAACTAAGCAAATCTTACTTGTTTTAAACGGCTAATGATTAAAATAATCTGCTAGATAGTCATCAAAACTAAGGGTATCCGCTTGTTCTATCTTAATTTGCTGTTCACAAGATTTTTTGGCTTGCTGGTTTAAATAATCAAAATGTGCTTGATCAATTTCTTGGGCAAGAAAGTCCTTTTGATGTTGTTTTGCCAATGTATTTGTATAATCAAAAAAACCTTGCTCTTGCTGTTTCATCTCACTCAAGGTAATCGCTGAGGGGGTTAATTTGGCATTTTCAATGCGTTTGCCAATTTCTTTAACAGCCATTTGACAGTCTGACCCCAGTAATTCAGCACACAACGCAATTTTATCTATTGTTGCTCTACCCAATACTTGTAATGAAACGCTTTTCCCTTCATGATTTAAAGCCAAATTTGGCTGTCGCCCTTTGTGTGCAACCAATTGATCATTGCTATCAATTTCAAACTGCTCTCGGCTCGAAATCACTGGTGAATCCTCTAATAAACAAAACAACAAAAATGCTTCTAAAAATAAAACCTGTGTCTGGTCAATACCCAATGCCAAATTTGGATTAATATCCAATGAACGCAACTCAACATAACTAATACCATCTTCATTTAGCGCATCCAAAGGTTTTTTATCTGATGACATATCTGGTTTAGGACGAACAGACGCATAATATTCATTTTCAATCTGTAAAATATTGGTATTCAATTGCTGATATTTCCCTTGTTTTTTCAATCCAATCTCTTGATATTCGCAACACACAGTTTGCATACCAGATTTCAAACTGTGAATATAATGCCTTAAGGAATTATAGCTTGCCTTTACACCCACTTCATCTTCGCGTAAGTTTTGATAACCAATATCCCCCATTCTCAAGGAAGTGGCATACGGTTCATATAAAGTAGAGGCGTTAAATTTCACCAAAGAATGTTGATGATAACCCTTGAGAAAGGATTTACAAACAGCAGGCGATGCACCAAATAAATAGGGAATGAGCCAGCCATAACGCACCACATTACGAGTTAACTCCATATAGGCTTGGTCACTAAATTTTCTAAAAAGCTCATTTGGCGCTTGAAGTTGATGATATTGCTTAAAAAAATCTACTGAAAATGAATAATTAAAATGAATGCCTGCAATGGTTTGCATCACACTGCCATAACGATTGGCCAGCCCATGTCGATAAACAGTTTTCATCATTCCTTGATTGCTTGTGCCATATTGAGCAATTGGGATGTAAGTTTCCCCCCGAATCACGCACGGCATACTTGCTGTCCAAAAATTTTGATCTTTTGGTAAATGATGATACAAATATTGCTGCGTTTTTGATAAAAATGCCAGTATCTCCTTGGCGCTATGCATTGGCGGTGTTACCAATTCAATCAGTGATTCGGAAAAATCGGTAGTGATATTCGGATGCGTCAATGCACAGCCGAGTGCTTTTGGGTGAGACGCTTGAGAAATGCCCCCTTTTCGTGAGACACGCAATCCTTCTTTTTCCAATCCCATTAAATTACCTTTTAACAAATCGCCATAAGGTTTAAGTTGTTGTATTGTATCTACTAAATTCAAACTAACTGCTCAGTGCTAAAATGTGAGTATTTTACCACTAAGATTCAAAAATGAAGATAATCAAAGCAGTTGTTGGCGTTTTGCGTAACAAAAACCAAGAAATACTCATCGCACAACGCCAAAAAGCACAATTTATGGGTGGGTTTTGGGAATTACCTGGCGGAAAAATTGAAGCAAATGAATCGCCAGAACAAACCATCAGCAGAGAACTCAAAGAAGAACTAGGCATCCAAGTTAATCAAGTAAATCTACACCAAACGATGGTGCATCACTACGAAGACAGAACCGTGCAACTCAGCATTTACAATATCAATCAATACCAAAATAAACCTACAGGTGTAGAAGGTCAAGTGATTTCTTGGGTTAAAATTGAGGCGTTAAACGATTACCAACTATTACCAACAATGAGGGCATTTATTCACTCAATCACTCTGCCCAATAAATATTGGATAACGCCAGCAAACAATCATCAAAGTGATGAATGGATGGCAAAATTTGAGCAAAAACTAACGCAAAACATAGAATTAATTCAACTTAGAAGCAAGATAGCACTAAAAAGTTCATTTATCGCCGAACTTTACAACAAATGTAAACAACATAACATTAAATTATTACTTAATACCATCAACAAATCATTCGAAGAAACTTATTGCGATGGCTGGCATCTCACCACCCACGAAATGTTGAAGCTAACCACAAGACCCTGCCCAAAAAATAAATTACTCAGCATATCCACACACAACCTAAACGAAGCACTAAACGCCCAAACAATCGGTGCTGATTTTATCGTCATTTCCCCCATCCAACCCACCCAAACCCACCCAAACACCACACCAATTGGCTGGAACACTGCTAAAGAAGTGGTAGATAAACTCAACATCCCCGTATATTTTTTAGGCGGAATGAGCGAACAAGATTTAGACAAAACACTGAAACTCGGTGCTCAGGGAATTGCTGGAGTGAGTGCTTTTTAAGATTGGCAGAATAATTAGACACATCAATTGACTTATAATGTAAATGATTGTTTATATTCTTTAAACCTTGAATATGAAAAAACCACCTAAAAAATAAATTTCTAGGTGGTTTTTTCGCCCTAGACAAACTATTAATTTCGCTTATTAAGGGTGAGTCGTGTGGTAATTATACTATTGTTTATTATATAACTAAAACTATATTATAGTTTATTGTATAACTGATCTAAGTAAATCAAATAATTGAGGCTAAGTGCAAGATAATTGTTTGCCACTTCATCAATCTCTAGCCCTAGACAGAGTCAAAACATCGCAATTTTTAACCCCTGCTTTGAGAATGGTTTTTGCCAGTTCATTAAGGCTAGTGCCGGTGGTCATAACATCATCAACTAGCAGAACTCGTTGATAAGAGATTGGATTGGCGTGAAATGCGCCTTTAATTTCTTTTTGGCGTTGTTCGGGGTTAAGTGTTGTAAGGGGCTGGGTGGCTTTTATGCGGTGGACGCTGTGAGTGTCGATAAAATTTGGCTTTTTCTTAATAATACTAAGAAGTTCTAATACTTGGTTAAACCCTCGTTCTCGAATGCGTTGTCGGCTGAGTGGCATTGGGATAATGGCATCATAATGTTGCATGGTTTGGTATTTTTCTGCCAATTTATGGGCGAAATAATTGCCGATACACAGTTGTTGACTGTATTTAAAAGTTTTAATCAATTGTGCAACTAAATCTTGATAATCATACAAAGTATAGGCGTGATCAAAGGCGGGGGAATGACTGAGACATTGTCCGCAAAAATCAAGATTACCGCTGATGGGATGGGCACAGGATTGGCAGCGGTTTATTTGATTGGAAAATGCGGCTTCACATGCTTGGCATACACAAAAGTTTGCAGGCTCCATGCACAATACACAAGATTGCTTGAGGGTTAGCCTCTGGTAAAAACCCATGTTGTCTCATCAGACATATCGGCTTTAAATTGATAGTCTTCTTTGTCAAAATTCTTCAAATGTTGTGCTTGGGTGATTCTATTTTTAATCATATAATTCACCATTAAACCTCTGGCGCGTTTGGCGTAAATACCGATAATTTTATAATTATCATTCTTAAATTCTTTGAAAACAATGTTAATAATGTTGGCGTTAAGTGCTTTTTTATCAATGCCTTTAAAATACTCATTAGAGGCTAAATTAACAATCACTTTAGATTCGTCTTCATTCAGCACTTGAGAAATTTGTTCGCCCCAAAATTCATAAAGATTTTTACCTTTCTCGGTAACAAGTCGAGTACCCATTTCCAAACGATAAGGTGCAATCAAATCTAACGGGCGAATCACCCCATATAAACCAGACAGCATCCGTAGCGTATTTTGTGCAAAGTCCAAATCTGCTGTTGACAGACTGGACACATCAATACCATTATAAACATCGCCCTTAAAAGCGAGCAAGGCTTGCTTGGCATTGTCCAGTGTGAATGGGGTTTTAAAAGTTTGAAAACGCTCAAAGTTTAACAGGGATAACTTTTCACTAATTGACATTAAAGTAGCGATTTCTTCTTGGGTTTTTATTTTTAAAACATCAATTAACGCTTGAGATTGCACCATTTGGCGTGTTTGACTAAAATCGGTAATATCGCTCGGATTAAAATCCTGCGTTTTTGAGGGGGAAATAACAACCAGCATTTGATATTTTAAAAAATAAAAAATATTCTACCTTAATTTTTATTGATTAAGACGGCTTTTAAGCTCTGAAAAATCCGCTAATAAACATACATAAAAAATCGTCCACTAATAAAAGGTTAAACGCCTTACACTATTTTCAAATGTTAACAGGGTGTTTTAGGTTATAATTTAGCGGATTTTTTTTGATTATTATTTGCAATGAAAAACCCATTATTACACTTACCAAAAGCACACGGTCTTTATCATCCAAACAATGAAAAAGAAAGTTGTGGTGTTGGTTTTATTGCTCACATCAAAGGTGAGCCATCACATGCCATTACGACAGATGCATTAGAAATGCTATCCAGAATGGATCATCGTGGCGGTTGCGGTTGCGAGACAAACACGGGCGATGGTGCGGGCATTTTGACTGATATTCCACATAACTTTTTCATTCAAGAAATTAAATCATTGTTTAATATTGATGTTGAAAAAGGCGCTTATGCGGTAGGCAATGTATTCTTACCACAAGACGACAAACAGCGCGCTCATTGCATGAACTTACTCGAAAAATCTATTGCTGACGAAGGTCAAACATTGATTGGCTGGAGAGACACGCCAATTGACACTAATAAAGCCAATGTAGGCAATATTGCCAAAAAATCTCAGCCTGTGATTAAACAATTAATCATTGCCAAAACTGATGGTATTGATACACTTGCTTTTGAACGCACTTTATTCATCATTAGAAAACACACATCAAACGCAATTAGAACTGATGATACCTTGTCTCAAGCGTTGTTATTTTATGTTTGCAGTCTATCCACCAGCGTTATTATTTACAAAGGTATGTTAATGGGTTCTCAGGTGCTTGACTTCTACACAGATTTATCCAATCCCGATTATTCAACTTATTTGGCAATGGTGCATTCTCGTTTTTCTACCAACACTTTCCCTTCTTGGGACAGGGCGCAACCTTGTCGTTATATGTCACATAATGGCGAAATCAACACTCGCCAAGGTAATTACAATTGGATGCACGCCAGAGAAGGGGTATTGCAAAGCGATTTATTTAAAGACGATGATTTAGCCAAAACACTCCCAGTAATTGAGACTGAAGTCTCCGATTCAGGCAGTTTTGATAATGTCTTAGAATTTTTAATGATGAACGGTCGCACCTTGCAAGAAGCGGTGTTGATGATGGTGCCAGAGGCTTGGCAAAACGACACCAATATGAGTGATGAGAAAAAAGCCTTTTACGAATATTTCTCTAATGTCATGGAACCATGGGATGGTCCAGCCTCTATCGCCTTTACTGACGGTCATTATATCGGTGCAGTGCTTGACCGTAACGGCTTACGCCCTTCTCGCTATTACTTAACCCATGACCAGCGAGTGATTATGGCAAGCGAGGTTGGTGTGGTTGATGTGGCAACAGATAACATTAAAACTAAAGGTAGGTTACGCCCTGGAAAAATGTTTTTAGTGGATTTTGAAAAAGGTGCATTGCTTGATGATGATGATATTAAATCAGAATTCTCCAAAAAAAATCCTTACCAAAAATGGCTGAATGAGCAACAAATCCACCTATCAGAATTACACTGTGAACAAGAAGAACATGGTTTTTACCCTGAAACTCTGATTCATCGCCTAAAAGCATTCGGTTACAGCACGGAAACACTACAATTTATGCTTCTACCTCTAGTAAAAGAGTTGCGTGACCCAGTAGGCTCAATGGGCAACGATTCCGCCTTGGCATGTTTATCCAGCCAATCACGCATTATTTATGACTATTTCAAGCAACTTTTTGCACAAGTGACTAACCCTGCAATTGACTCTATTCGTGAAGAAATTGTGATGTCCCTGCGGTGTTCTATTGGCCCTGAGGGCAATCTTTTAAACGACAAATCTGAAAATGCACACCGCCTAGTCATTGACCATCCAATTTTAACCAATGAAGAAACAGCAGCTCTAAGACATTGTAATCACCGTGACTGGACTGCAAAAACCATTGATATTACTTACGACACCAATGCAGGCAAAAAGATTGCTGAATTGCTTGATGATATTTGCCAACAAGGTTCACAAGCCATCAAAGACGGACACAGTTTAATTATCCTATCGGATCGTAAAATTGACAAAAATCGTGCTACTATCTCCAGTTTACTAGCCTCAAGTGCACTGCATCGCCACCTTGTGGCTTGCTCTGAACGCACCCAAGTCGGCATTATTGTCGAAACGGGCGAGGCACGCGAAGTGCACCATTTCTGCCTAATGACAGGTTTTGGTGCTGATGCCATTAATCCGTATCTTGCCTTTGAGGCACTCTGGCAAGCACGCCGTGACCAGTTGATTGAAAGTGAAAGTGATGAAGCTATTATTGCCGCCTATCGTAAAGGTGTTGGCAAAGGTATGCTCAAAGTTATGGCAAAAATGGGTATTTCTACTTTAGAATCATACAAAGGTGCACAAATTTTTGAAGCAGTAGGCTTGGCACAAGAAGTTATGGATAAATGCTTCTTTGGCACTGCATCACGCATTGACGGTGTCGGTTTTGATATTCTTCAAAACGAAAGTGAAAAACGCCATCAATTTGCCTACCGTAGCGACACACTAGACAATTTAGGTCATTACCATTGGCGTAGTGGTGGCGAAAAACATATGTGGAACCCTGAAACAATTTCTAATTTACAACTGGCTGCTCGTAACAACGATGAATCTGCATATTGGGCATTTGCCGAACATGCCAACAAAGAAGGCACTCGCAATTCAACCTTGCGTGGACTAATGTCATTTAAGAAAGGCAATCCAATTGCTATTGATGAAGTGGAATCTTGTAAAGAAATTGTTAAACGCTTCGCCACTGGTGCAATGAGTTTTGGCTCTATTTCTGCCGAATCGCACGAGTCTCTAGCAATTGCCATGAACCGTTTAGGTGGAAAATCAAACACAGGTGAAGGGGGAGAAGATGCCAAACGCTGGACACCTGATGCCAACGGCGATTCACGCAGAAGTGCAATCAAACAGGTGGCTTCTGGTCGATTTGGCGTAACCATTGAATATTTAAACAACGCCGATGAGATTCAAATTAAAGTATCACAAGGTGCAAAACCGGGTGAAGGTGGTGAGCTACCAGGCACCAAAGTTGATGCAGGGATTGCTAAAATCAGACATTCAACACCGGGTGTAGGTTTGATTTCACCACCCCCACACCATGATATTTATTCCATTGAAGATTTATCGCAACTTATTTTTGATCTAAAACGCGCCAATCCAGTCGCACGAATTAGTGTGAAACTTGTGGCTGAAATAGGCGTTGGCACAATTGCTGCTGGTGTGACTAAGGCAAAATCTGACCATATTGTAATCGCTGGTCACGATGGTGGCACAGGTGCATCGCCACTCACTTCAATTAAACATGCAGGTTTGCCATGGGAATTAGGTTTGGCTGAAACACACCAAACACTGGTTATGAATGACCTTCGTTCACGCGTGGTTATTCAAACAGATGGGCAACTTAAAACAGGTCGTGATGTTGCTATTGGTGTTTTGCTTGGTGCTGAAGAATTTGGTTTTTCTACCGCACCACTCATCACCATGGGTTGTATTATGATGCGCAAATGCCATCTCAACACCTGCCCAGTTGGCATTGCCACACAAGACAAGGCATTGCGTAAGAAATTTACTGGCAAGCCAGAATATGTGGTCAACTATCTATTTATGGTAGCGCAAGAATTGCGTCTTATTATGGCTGAACTAGGCTTTAAAACGATTAATGAAATGGTTGGCAGGGCAGATATGTTAGAGATGAATCAAGCCATTGATCATTGGAAACAAAGTTCTATCAACCTTGATGCCTTACTCACACCAGCACAAAAACCGCACAAAAATACAGGCACCTACCAAACTAAAACACAAGACCATGAATTAACATGTCAACTTGATAATACCTTAATTAAACAGGCAAAAGATGCCATCGATGGCAACAATAAAGTCAAATTCAATTCTAAAATTACTAATATTGACCGTGCTGTTGGTGCAATGCTCTCCTCACATGTGGTTAAAACTCGTGGTAGCAACAACCTAAGTGATGACTCAATTCATATTAACTTCACAGGTTCTGCAGGGCAATCACTCGGTGCATTTTTAGCTCAAGGCATCACCCTTGAAATTGAAGGCGATGCCAACGACTATGTCGGCAAAGGCTTGTCAGGTGGTCGTGTGATTGTTTATCCTCCAAAAAACTCCACCTTTAATGCCGAAGAAGAAATTATTGCTGGCAATGTTTGTGGCTACGGTGCAACAGGCGGCGAATTATACTTATCGGGTTGCGTCTCAGAACGCTTCTGCGTGCGTAATTCTGGTGCAATAGCCGTTGTAGAGGGTATTGGCGACCACGGTTGTGAATATATGACCGGTGGCAAGGCAATAATTTTAGGGGAAATTGGCCGTAACTTTGCAGCAGGTATGTCTGGCGGTATTGCGTTTGTTTACAACCCAAACAAGACCTTTGACAATATGCTTTCTACAGGTGCCATGGTTGATTTAGACCCCTTTAACGAAACTTATGAAAAAGAATTAAAACATTATATTCAAAATCATTATGACTTAACAGCTTCACCAATCGCCAAGCGTATTTTAGAGGATTGGCAGAATGCGCTAAATGATTTCGTATTGGTTATTCCTACAGAGTATAAGCGGGCACTTACCAATGCTTAAACGCTAACAAAAAATGCAAAAAAAAAGACCGCTAAATTAGCGGTCTTTTTTATATATCTTTGTAAGTATTTTTTTTTAATACTTAACGCAATAGCAGAAAGAAATTAGCCCTTAATTTGTGCCATTACTTCATCAGCAAAGTTTTCTTCTTTTTTCTCAATGCCTTCGCCTACTTCAAAGCGAATAAATGATTTTATGGTTGCATTATTTGATTTAAGTAACGCAGCCACTGTTGTGTCTGGGTCTTTAACAAATGCTTGACCAGCAAGAGTTACTTCGTTAATAAATTTCTTCATACGGCCACCAATCATTTTTTCGATGATGTTGTCTGGCTTGCCAGATTCTCTGGCTTGTTCAACGAAAATTGCTTTTTCTCTTTCTAAGAGGTCTGCAGATAAATCTTCTTCGCTAATACATTCTGGCTTAGAGGCAGCAATGTGCATGGCAATGTCTTTTGCCAAGGCTTCATCACCACCTTCTAGTAAGGTTAGCACTGCAATACGCTCTCCATGCTTATAAATACCGATAACACCACTATCTGTTTGCACAGTTTGCACACGGCGAATGGCTACATTTTCACCTGTTTGAGCGACAATATCTTCACGCGCTTTTTCTAATGAATCGCCATTTTCCATTGATTCCTTTAAAAATTCTTCAATATTAGCGGGGGTTGTTTTTAGTGCTAATGCACCTAAAGATTCAACAAAACCAATAAAGGTTTCGCCTTTGGTCACAAAGTCTGTTTCAGAATTAACTTCTAAAATAGTCGCTGTTTTTCCATCGTTAGAAATATTCACTTTGACTAGACCTTCTGCAGCAATACGACCTGATTTCTTGGCTGCTTTAGCGGCACCTGAAGTGCGCATTAAGTCAATTGCCGCTTCCATATCACCATTAGTTTCACTTAATGCCTTTTTGCAGTCCATCATGCCTGCACCTGTTCTTTCTCTTAATTCTTTAACCATTAATGCTGTAATAGCCATAATAATCTCCTAATTTAGTTATTGCTTTATGCAAGAATTTTTTCAATCATTGCTACCTTCGTGTCGCTAGCACTAACTTCAATACCTTGCTTGTCTGCATAATCAGCTAACTCTGCTTTTTTCATTGCATTCAGTGCTGTTTTATTAAGCTTCTCAGTTTTGACTATTGTTTCTGCAACAGCGGGCTTTTCTTCTTTATCAGCCTTTGTCTTCTGAGTAACTGACTCTTTAACAGTGGATTCTTCAACTGTAGGCTCTTTGGTAACGGACTCTTTAGTAACAGATTCTTTAACAGCAGGCTCTTTGGCAATAGGCTCCTTGGCAACGGCTTTCTTAATAGAAACTGCCTTCTTCGTTGTTGCTTTTATTGGCACTGAAGCTTTTGCTTCTAATACAGCATTGGCAATTTCTCTAGCATAAAAACTCACTGCTCTGATTGAGTCATCATTACCTGGCACGACATAATCAATACCTTCTGGGTTGTAATTAGTATCTACAATACCAATGATTGGCAAATGTAGTTTTTGTGCTTCCTTAACTGCGTTCTTTTCATGTCCAATATCAATAACGAATACCACATCAGGAATACCGCCTAAATCTTTAATACCACCTAAACTGCGTTCTAATTTTTCCATTTCACGCGTCATCATTAGTGCTTCTTTTTTACCGAACTGGCTAAAATTTTCTTCTGCCAAAAATTCTAAATCTTTTAAGCGTTTAATTGAAGCTTTAATAGTTTTGTAGTTAGTCATCATACCGCCTAACCAGCGATGATTTACATAAGGCATACCACAACGAATTGCCTCTTCTTTTACAATATCACTTGCAGCACGCTTAGTGCCAACAAATAAAATAGAACCGCCATTCGCCACTGTTTTTGATGCAAAATTAAGCACATCGTTAAACATGGGTAAGGTTTTCTCTAAATTGATAATATGCACACCGTTACGAACGCCGTAAATGTAGCGCTCCATTTTTGGGTGCCAAAAACGACTACGGTGACCGAAATGAACACCTGCCTCTAACATTTTTTTCATGGTTGCTTTTGCCATATTGTTTTCTCCTATTTTGGGTTAAAACTTCCGCTTCCCCTACCCATCAACCCTTCTACTGAAAGGCACCCTGATGAGTATGTCGGGTTGCGTGATACATTAAAAAAAAATTAAGCGCCCATATTTATGGACGCTTAATTTAACTTTTGATTTTTTATTAAAAATCTAAAACGCAACATTATACCTCAAACACCACCGTTACGGCAAGTGTCAGGCTAACAAAATTATGCCTTGGCTAATTCCGCACGCATAGCGTCAATGGTTGCTTTGTAATCATCTGTATTAAAGATAGCAGAGCCTGCAACAAAAGTATCTGCCCCTGCTGCTGCAACTTCACGAATGTTGTCAATCTTAACGCCACCATCAATTTCTAAGCGAATATCTTTGCCACTGGCATCGATTAATTGACGCACTTGGCGACACTTTTCTAATGTCTGTGGAATGAAAGATTGTCCGCCAAAACCAGGATTAACGGACATCAATAAAATCATATCTAACTTGTCCATCACATTCTCTAAAACATAAAGTGGCGTTGCTGGATTAAATACCAAACCTGCTTTACAACCGCCCTCTTTAATCATCGCCAATGTTCTATCAATATGCTCAGAAGCCTCTGGATGAAAGGTAATATAAGATGCACCTGCATCAATAAAATCAGGAATAATCCTATCCACTGGCTTAACCATTAGATGCACATCAATCGGTGCAGTAACACCATGATTTCTAAGTGCCTCACAAACCAATGGACCAATCGTTAGATTTGGCACATAGTGATTGTCCATCACATCAAAATGCACAATATCTGCACCATCACGCAAAACATTATCAACTTCTTCGCCTAATCTAGCAAAGTCTGCCGCCAAAATTGATGGTGCAATAAAATTAGATTGTTTCATTATCCTCTCCGTTTTTTTTAATTAAAAGTTATTAAACTACTTCCCGTCATTTCATCAGGTTGCTCAATATCCATCATCAGCAATAGCGTTGGCGCAATATCAGACAAAGCACCTGTGCCAGATTCAGCAATTTTTACCGCTCTATCACTAATAAACAATAACGGCACAGGATTATTAGTATGTGCCGTGTGTGCCTCACCTGTTTCAGGGTTAACCATTTGCTCTACATTGCCATGATCGGCAGTAATGAGCATTTCCCCATTAATTGAACGCAATGCCTGATAAACAATACCTAGGCAAGTATCTACTGCCTCTACTGCCTTAATCGCCGCACCCAATTTTCCAGAATGCCCAACCATATCAGTATTGGCAAAATTACAAATGATTAAATCATACTTTTGACTCTCAATATTTTCAGCCAGCTCATCTGTCAGCTCAAAAATACTCATTTCTGGCTTCAAATCATAAGTGGCTACATCTGGCGATGGAATCAATATCCGATCTTCGCCATAAAATGGGCGTTCAATTCCCCCATTCAAGAAAAAAGTTACATGTGCATACTTTTCAGTCTCAGCAATTCTAAGTTGCGTCATACCTAAATTAGACAAATACTTGCCCAACACATTATTAAGTTTAGCGGCAGGGTAGACAACTGGTAAATTAAACTCTTTCTTATACTCTGTCAAGCAAACAAACTGTATTGGCACAAAAGTGCCACGAGAAAACCCTTGAAAACTCTCATCTGTAAAGGCTTGCGTAATTTGTCTAGCACGGTCAGCACGATAATTCATAAAGATCATAACATCACCTTTTTGAATTTTTGTCGGTGCCTTGATCACTGTTGATTGCACAAATTCATCAGTTTCCCCCCGCTCATAAGCCATATCAATCGCTTCAACAGCACTTTGTGCCAAAAACGCACCCTTACCTTTCGCAATCAATTCGTAAGCACAACGCACGCGTGACCAGCGATTGTCTCTATCCAAAGAAAAATACCGACCAATCACACTGGCAATCTCTCCTATGCCAAATTCAGTAATCTTATCCTCTAATTTTAGAATGTAATTTTTAGCACTTTTTTGTGCACAGTCCCTACCATCAGCAAAAATATGTAAATACACTTCTTGACACCCATACTGCTTGCTCATCTCCAGCATTGCATACATTTGTTCCTCATGCGAATGCACTCCACCGTCAGACAGTAACCCCATGATATGCACTGCTTTGCTGTTATCGTTCGCATACTCTAGGGAATTCTTTAAAATGGGATTTCTAAAAAAATCTCCATTGCCAATTTCATTTTGAATACGAGTAAAATCCTGCTTCACAATACGCCCAGCACCCAAATTAAGATGCCCCACTTCTGAGTTACCCATCTGCTCACCGGGTAACCCTACTTCTTTACCACTAGTGCTAATCAAGGTATGTGCAAATTGAGTGTTAAATTTATCCCAAACAGGTGTTCTTGCTAACGCAACAGCATTATTTTCCACCACTTCTGAATGTCCCCAGCCATCCAAAATGATCAATACTTTAGTTTGTTTTTGTGTGTTCATTGGCACAGAATTATATAGGGACTCAAAAATAAAAATGTAACGCAACAATGTGCTTTGTCAAGATTAAACCTTGACAAATAAAACACATGGAACCCTTAAAAACCTATTTTTTAAACGACAGTGTTGTGCTTATGGGTTGGGCTATTGGTATTGGGTTGTTGGGATATTGGCTTTCTTTTTCTCTTCATAAGAGATCTTGAATTTTTGTTTAACAAAGAACAAGAGGTTTGATTTAATACCACGAAATATATCAGAAAATAACTTAGAAGTATCTCCTTCATCAAGCATAGGGAAGAAGCGATCCTTATTCAAAGCACTGATAAATGCCCCATGAGAAGCGTCTCTATCAACCTCCCTATTAAGGCAATTATCATATTGGTCATCTATCAATACTTTTAAAGCATCCAGTTTCTCGTATGTAGCAAGGAGTGAGGAATCTTTATATGGCTTATATGAGAGATATGAACAAATATATCGGCCATCATGAGATGTGCAATAACTATTCCGACTCTTCCCATTCCCGTCAACATTATTTATTTGTAGAAACATAGATCTTCCCATTCTTAGTGCTTCTGCTTTTACTTTTGGAAAAAATTCTTCTTTTGCAGAATTTTTTTGCTTGAGGCAAAGGGTTTTTTCTGATTTGTCTTTGTGTTGATAAATACTATTAGCATATTTGAGTTTTATATTGCTTAAAAAATGATTATAGGATCTTGCATAAACTGCTAGAAAATCACCAAATGATATGTTGTGAATAGTTTCCACAGGAGGCGTTTGTTGACGATCTGGAGCACTAACTGTGATTATATCATCTAAAGAGGAGGTGCTAAAATGGGTTTTATAATCATAAAAAATACCATCTAAACATTTTTTTACTTGAAGAACAGGTTTACCACTAAAACTTAAAAAATAATTTGAATCACTAACACCACAAAGTGTGAGCGTCTGACTGGAAATAATGCTAGGCGGAGTAATTTCTTCGCCTTCAACTGCCCCCTTAAGAGCAACTTTCAGGGTAGTAAAATCTGAAGAGGCTTTCATCCATTGTAGTGCATATATTTCTGACAAATTCTCTCGCATATGCCTAATACTTAACAGATATTCTTCTGAATAAGCACGAAGTAATATTTTATCATTCTTAATCTCGGCTTCCCTTACAACGGTTGTGTTATTTATTGCCTTTATGAGACTTTGTTTAGCATGCAATACTAGTGCATCGAAATTTTTAATCTCTTCACTATTAGGAGCATATGAATACACATTATTAGAATTACTTATTCTGTCATTAACCTTAGCTCTTACTTTGTCCTCTGGTGAAAGACCAAACGCATTAATTATAGTAGAAAGAAATCCGTAAATTGGAACTAGAAACTTAACACCAGCATCTATTTTGTCTATAGTTGTCGATTTAGGGTTTGCAAAGACTTCTACAACATTAATAATCATCATTCCTACCATTATAACTATACCAATAGCACCCAAAGCTGCTTCAACTGCTTCGGCCGTTATCAAGGCTGTATCCATGACAGTGCTATCCAAGAGTTCAGATGTTTCTGCTGCTACTGAACTAATGCTCTCATCAACAGAACTAATATACTCACTTTCTGAGAGGATGGTCTCTTCTGTAAAGACCGGATTATCACTTTCTTGTATCTCTATTTGTGCATCAAACTCATCATTCTCTGATGGTGTGCACATAGTGGCATTAACATTAAATGTCAATAAAGCACTAAAAATTAGCGTTGAAAAATTAAATTTTGTTAATACCATAAAATATCCTATTCTTTAAATGCAAATATACTTTTTTTGATGCCTATGATTTATCTTAATATTATATAATTTTTGATAGGCAACACTTATTTCAAAAACTAAATATTCTTCACTTTTTAATCAGAGGGGGCTCGGACTCCCATCACTTGAACCTCTGCCAAGTATAAAAACGCCGTTTCGCCAACAAGTTTAAGTGACTCAATTTTCACATAACGACCTGTGATATTAGTCTTAGACAAATCAAGTGTTATTTTTGGATCAGGAGCTTTATAAAATTCTCTCATATACTTAATCTGAGTGAAACTACTGTTGTCAGAAATAGTAATTCGATAATTTTTCAACCTGCCTCTACAACAGTCAGTTCGATTAAAGATATTGATTTTTGTAATATAAAATTTACTCTTCAAATCAACATACCACCAAGGGGTTTGTGCTTCAGGTCGAGTTCCAGAAACACTATTGTGCCGATAGTCACCATCAGTGTTGCCATCAACAGCCCGTTTGCTAGCAGCTAATGTAGAGGACTGATGAGTAGGCTTCTTCTCTGCTACATTTAATGCATTTTTTGCCCTTATATCCTGTGCTTTTATAATACTTGTAGCCGCCATAACTCGAACTTCTGCCAAGGATAAAATTCGCTTACTACTGTCTCCAAGCAGTTCAATTTTAACATAACGACCTTTTATGGGATGTGCAGACAGATCAATTGTTTTCTTGGGATTGGGGTGGCTATTAAAATCATTCGTATAACTAGACTTATTAATGCTAAGGTCATTAAAAATTGTAACCCGATAATTATCCAGCCTGTATTCACAACAGTCAGTGCGATTAAAGATATGAATTTTTGAAATAGGGTATTCTTTTCCTAAATCCACCATCCACCAAGGATTTTTTTCTGCTTTAGTGTGAGTAACGCTACTGCCCCCTGATCTGAAGTAGTTACCATCAGTTATATTATCAGCAGCCTTGTGAGAGTTATGAGGTGCAGAAGATTGTGTGGTTGGTTTATACAAAGCCACATTTATATTTTTTTCTACTGGTTGCTTTATACAGCGCACACTAAATGCAGACTGTTTAATGTTAATACCTCTATAAATTTTAGCCTTTCCATCCTCCAATGCTCTTGAGCGAGCGATAGAATCATCATCGATTGATGTTGAAGTCCACATAGTAGACGCTAGCAAATTAGGGAGACCAGAAGGATTATTGCCTTCTTGTAGAATAGCATTAAAGCCAGTGCCCTTATTCTTTTTGAGTTGAGCACCTTGATCAGTGCCACGCCAAGTATTGTCTAAATCTATTGCTTCTTGACTCATACCTAAATAACCTTCTAATTGCTTCCAATCTTCGTCTGTTGGAATGCGCCAATTTTTTGCACAAATGCCTTGCGAACCTTCTGCAGTAGCACCCCTCATGGCAGCAGACCAAGCATAGGATTTTCCATATAATTTATCATTATTTAAATCGTCGTAATAAGAATAAATACCGTTTTCCACACTATTGATGCCGTGACGCATATTTTCAGCTGTCCATATTTGAGTGCCAATTTTAATGGTATTGTATTTAATGCCCCCCACTTTCATTACTTCGCTATTCTTGATACAACGCACGCTGAGGCCATTAATTTTACTAGTAATACCATAATAGACTTTAGCTCTTGAGAGTTCTAACGCCAGTTTCCAAGCCTTTCCAGGATTAGAGTCCAGTTTATTAGAGGACCAAAAATAGGCTTCTTTAAAATTGCTGTAGAATCTATTAAAAATACTCAGATCCTTCCTCTCAACACCCGTCATGACTGCATTAAACCCACTGGAACCTCCTTCTTTGAGTTGTGTGCCCTGATCGGTGCCACTCCATGCCATATTCAAATTTAATTCCTTACTATTCATACCCAAATACCTCTCTAATATCTTCCAATCCTGAGTTGTTGGGATATGCCAGCCTGATGCACAAATTCCTTGTGCACCTTCTCTAGTAGCACCTCTCATAGAGGCAGACCAAGTGTAGTATTTTCCATGTGTTTTGTCATTGCTTATATCATCATTATGGGAATACACACCATTTCCAGCGTTTACGGAAATACTATTTGTGCCACTGACATGACGCATATTTTCAGTGGTCCATACTTGAGAACCAATTCGAGCGGCACTATATTCAATGCCTTCTGCTTCCATTACTTCTGCTTCATCCTTTATGCAACGTACTTGAGCATGTTTCACGCCAAGCGGCGAGCTGTAGTATGTAGAAGACCACAGATAGAAAGGTGTATCACCCTCTCTTACTATAACATGAGACCCGTTTTTAAGAGAATTCGTCGTCATATAAGGAAACGAAGAGGTTGCCGTTTTGTCATGACTAATATCTATATATTTTTTTAAAGTTCTCCAATCTTTTTCATCTGGAACATGCCAGCCTGATGCACAAATTCCTTGTGTACTGCCGTCCTCTGAATATTTCAAAGCGGCACCATATTTATATAGTTTTCCTTTTAATCCAATATTTTTACTGATATAAGGAGATGTTACGCCATCGCCATGACGCATGCTTTCAGTTGTCCATATTTGAGAGCCAATTCGAGCGGCACTGTATTTAATACCGCCAACTGTCATTGCTTCACTTTTTATACAACGAACACTATAACCATTAGCATTGGCTGTGTGCACTCTGACAGGGGATCTTCCTACGATTGACAGCTGAATAGGGTCAGCAAACAGCCACCAAGCAATTGGACGCATCTCTTGCAAAGTTCTATAATCTCTTTTACTTTCATTGAAAGCACTGTGTATCCTCATACTACCTGGAGAGAAAACTAAACTTTGCGTATGATAAGATTCAGATTCAACTGGTGTTTTACTCCAATAATACCCCTCAAGTCCTGCGCTTTTTATGACACCATCATACAATTGACGCTTACCTGCTGCTGGTAATTTTAAGAAACTTTTGAGTGCTGTGGCTCTATCAGATACTGAAACATCCCCCATTTCATGCTTTAGTTCTTCTATGCTAGGCACTTCAAAACCAGTTGGACAAATGCCATTGCCACTATTATCAGACCAAAATTGAACACGAGAAGAACTTGCTTTGTCAGCCTTTGTCCAATCATATTTTTGTGTCTCATGGAGTGTATTTCTGTGAAAATAATACCGCGAAAGAGGCTCATTATATATGTCCATATCATCTTTTTTATTTGCAATTTGATTTTTATTTGTGAAAAATGTAGTTTTATTTGGCGTAATAGTCTTTGCTTGTTTACGCTGACTATTCATATTTACGCGTTGTTGGTGTCCATCTTTAGGTCGCCCAAATTGATACAAACTGCCATAACATTCAGCACTTTTATTATCGGCACAAGCTTCACTTGCACCTAGATTTCTATCTAGCCAAATTCGATTAGTTTTTGGAGAAACAACTGTGTTATAAATCTTCCCCTTAAATACTGTGTCAATAACATGAACAGTAAGTGTAGCAACCACATATTCTCCATCTAAAGAAGTGGCATAAACTTCTGCCACGCCATTACTAACACCTGTAAGAGTGGCTGTACCTTGTGACCCAGAAATAGTCGCATGATTAGATTTTACTTTCCACAAGATATCCTGAATAGTGGCGTTATTAGGTGTGATTTCAGCATTGAGTTGAATAACTTCCCCCACTTTAAGAATATTCTTACCTTCTATTTGTATGGTGTTATGACTAAGTTCAATGTTGGTAATAGGCACAGCAACAGGGTTCACAGTAATATGAATCGCTGCAACATTTGTACCAAAATCGTTAGTGGCAGTAATATTGTAGTAGATTCCTGATGTTATTTTATTTGGCTTACCTGAAATTATGCCAGTATTACTGTCAAAAGACAGTCCATTAGTAAGTATCGGGTTGATAGACCAGTGAGTGGCATTAGCACCAAAATTAGCAAAGGTAACCGGTGTAATGTTTTCACCAATACGCACACTTAACCTATCAACGCTAGGAATAATAATTGGCAAACTAGAAGTGGCATCATTTACACAACGCACACTAAGACCTTGAATACGCTCCTTCGCTAACAATAAGGCACTACCATTATTATCAAGTACAATGCCATTGGATAAATATTGGTTAGAAACTACATTAGCAAGATTTTTGGTCCAATAAAAACCTTTATCACCAAGACTTTTTAACTTACCCTTGCCAGTGCGATAACCACTTAATGGCAATTTTAATAAAGCATTTACTCCTTTTTTCCCAACTGCTGTGCTCGCCTCAATTTCAGCTTTTAACTCAACATCAGTTGGCATTCTAAATCCTGCTGGACAAACATTATTAACGCCAGTTTTACCCCAAGCCAATACTCTTTTCTGACCTGATTCGTCAACGCCAGCTGCTGTCCAGTCGCCCGAATCTGTGCTATCATTAATTATAAAATGACTGTCATTGGGAGTGATACTACTTGCCAAAGTTGTGGTTATTCCCGTATATGCTTTAGATTGATGTCCATCGCTGCCTCTACCCCATTGATACAAATCACCATAGCAATCAGCATCTTTAATAGATTTACAAGCTTGAGATGCACCTAAGTTTCTATCCAGCCAAGCTTTCCCTGTGGCCTCGGATAAAATAATTTCATACAATTTTTTGTCAACAACAATGGTTTTTGAATTAACAACCAGTATTTCAAATCTGCCAACTACAAAACCGTTATTAGCAACAGCTCTAACACCAGTAATTCCTTCTTTAAGTCCAGTAATCTCACCTGTTTTACTGTCAATCTTTATAGTCTTAGCATCATCTGTCAACCATGAAAGGGTTTTGTCACTTGCATCGCTAGGGCTAGTAGTCGCAATAAGTTGGGTGGTTTCGCCGATTTTCAAAATATCTTTACCTGATACTCTAATACTGTCAACAAATACTGGTGAAACTTTAATATACACGGCAACAGTGCTTTCGCCTTGACCATTGGTGGCAGTAATTTCATATTTTGTTCTACTTTGAAGTTTGTTAGGGGTTCCTGAAATCGTGCCTGTTTTAGTGTCAAACACCAAACCATTATTAAGTGCTGGCTTAATTGCCCAACCGCTAATCAGCCCTGATGAAAAATTTAAAACCTTAACAGGTAATTTCATTGGCCTACCAATCTGAATATCATTCTCAACACTGGTGGAAACCACCAAGGCTGGAATAGTGTTGTCTTGAACACAGCGCACACTAGAAGCAATGTTATAATTTATATCGCCACGCCATAAATCTAGTGCTGTATCAGCAATGATAAAATTATGTTCAGGATCAGTTGAAGGTCTCATGATAGTAATTCCAATACTATTAACCTTAGGATCAACCATAAGTTCTTTTAATGTTTTGTGAGTGCTTATTTCATTTTTAGAAGTAAAAATAGCCAATGCTTTAGCTGAAATACGCTTAGAGTTACGAATGAAATCTTTAATTTCAATACTGTCAATTTTATATTCTGCACCCAAATCAATAGCTACCCATCCGTTATCCGAATCCTTGATACTTAAAAAACCAGTGCTTATTTTACCATCAACAATGTTTTTTACATCTGTCGAATTGAAAACCCTATAAGCTACATTATTCTTTTGGGATTTCATAATGTCACCGTTGTTAACAGTGCTTAACTTTGTTGTAGAAAAGGAAACAGGGGGCTCAAAAGTTGAGCTTTCCTCGTAGGATGTTGTTTTTTTCTTGAGTGCGATGTTCTCACCCTTATGCATCACTTCCACTTCACCTATTGCCATTTTACCAATAATGGCTTGCTTAATCAATATAAAACGCGTCTTGGGTACAGGTATGGTTGAGATTTTACGACCAGAAAAATGCTTTGATGTGGATTTACTAGAACTAACAAAATAAGCTTCTTTGTCTTTTTCATGAAAACTACCATCGTTCTTAAAAAATCCTAATAATTCTGCATTAAATCGACCTTGATGGAGTATGCTAGCCTGATTTCTACCACGATAAGCATTGTTTTTATCTTGCTGGGCTTTGCTCATGTGAATAAAGCCTTCTAATTTTTTCCAATCTGCATCAGTCGGAATATGCCAACCTGTTGCACAAATACCTTGTGAACCTTCTTTGGTTTCTTTATTCATGGCAGAAAACCAATCATAATATCTAATATCCT
Source organism: Bathymodiolus brooksi thiotrophic gill symbiont (assembly GCF_903642095.1). Classification (GTDB taxonomy): domain Bacteria; phylum Pseudomonadota; class Gammaproteobacteria; order PS1; family Pseudothioglobaceae; genus Thiodubiliella. The sequence goes on from NZ_CAHJWD020000291.1 coordinate 22,142, forward strand.
TGTCTTCTCCAGAAAAAATACCTTCTGTGTGTTTGACTGAAAAATGACGCATATTTTCAACAGTCCATACTTGTGAACCGAAGATGTGGGTTTTATAATCAATCACTCCAACGCCCATAGGTTTTGGGCGATAGCTAATATTCGAACCCGAACCATTTCCTGATCCATTTCCTGATCCGCTTCCTGAGCCCGACCCACTTCCACTTCCCGACCCACTTCCTGATCCTGATCCCGATCCATCTTTCGAACCATTTTTTGAGTTACTACCTCTCCTTGCTGATAATTTAGTTGGTGTCCAAACACGAGAAAAACCTATAAATCTATATGATTCTTCCTGCCCTGTGATCTGACTGTTAATCATCAATTTTCCAGAAAAGTTGTGTCCTATATAAGAACCTTCAAGAGAAATATCGGCAAAAGTAAGGCTACCTTTAGAGCGGTTCGCCTGTAACGAAGTGGCATTGTAATCCCAAGTTAACTGTCTGTCTTTAAATTTAGCACTATAAATGGGGACATTGTTTATAAAAACAGAGCCATCCACAACTTTACCGTTTTCAACCTTGGCGCCATTCGTTATAAAAAGTGTGAATGTTTGACCTCTGTCATTAAATTTCAAATTGGTAGGATATTTTCCAACCCAAAAAAACAAATTCTCAGCTCTTAATTTTTTAAGTACAGCGAAAATTGATTCTACATCGCATTTATAACACTTTGTATCTAAAAAATCGTTAAGCACTTTAAAATTGTCGTTAAGCGATAACGATGTATGTAGGTGTTTAAGGAATTCTACATATGCACCATGGTTTTTAAACATATTTGCCACAAACGCCTTGGACATAAGTTTAGAAAGTGTAGCAGCATCATGGGTGCCTGGTACTGGTATTGGTATTGGTGCTGGTGTTGGTGCTGGTCCAGCAAGGGGTTCATCTGATGATGTATCGTTTGGTGGCAGGGGTGTACTGCCTGGTATTGAGTCAATGGAGGTAGTAGGGTCATAAGGAGTGAATATTGGAGTTGATCCACCTGACCCTGAACCAATAGAATTAGGGTCATAAGGAGTGAATATTGGCACGAAAGATGTGTTTGCGATATTAGAATGGAACGGGTTTTCTAATGATTTTGCCGATATCCCAATACCTGACAATCCATAAATAAATAAACCAATAATTAGTGTCTTCACTGTTTGCATAATTAATCTCTGTTATAAATAGTAAAACTATCTCTGTTAAAAAATTAAAATTACATCGTAATTTTAAAAATAATAGGCTTCTTTAAAAAATAATAAACCTAGTTAAGTGCGTTATTCCTTTTATTTACATTAAATCGGATTCAATAAGTAGCTAAATATAACACTTTTAGTTACTTGTTTTGTGTCTAACAATCTGATGTCTCTACATCTTTATCATTGTCTAGTTGTTGCGAGTTATTCCACTCGTTCACATCTGTGTAATTGGAGGGAACCCTGATAGTAACATTTGCTTCAACAGGAATACCTGGATCAGCAAACGATTCCTCTGGAAAATATTCCCCTATGTTTGCCCCGTCCATATCGTCGAGCTCAATCTCTTCAATAATATTTTCTTTAACATTACTCACTTGATCACTAAAATCATCAAAATTTGTTTCTTCTATTTGGTCTGGTTCTTCTACTCGGTCTGATTCTTCTATACTTTCATTCTTCCACTTATTTCTAAACATTTTTTTTCTTACTTGGGCATATATAGGTTCGCCTGCGTCACCACCTGCACCGCCGCCACCTATTTCATCATCTACATGAGGAGGGTTAGGTGATTGACCTGGAGGAATCGCATCTTCGACTGTTGCATAATGACTCTCCTCAATTGGAAGTTCGTCTAGAGGTTTGGGTAGTGAATAATCTAATTCTGTCATGTTCATGTCTGAGGATGAAGAAGGTAAAATTTCAGGGTTATAATCATTGCGTATTACATTAAACTCAGAGACAGTAGCATAGCCCCCGTCATCTCCAAAAAATTCTTGGTTAGCAATGCCTCGTATTTCTCCTCCTAAAGTATCTATTCCTGTGTCCGAATTCAGATCTATTTCTACCATATCATCTGTCTCTGGTACAGGTGGGCGTAAAGGTGGTGGCTCTAGAACTGGCTTAATTATGCCGGGTTTACAACACCTGTAAATATAGTAGCCACCAGCGGAAGTAGTTGCAAAGCCTATTGTGGCGAGAGGGACAGCCCATGCGGCTGGCGATATGTTTGTGGATTTGTTGTCTTTGAAAACACAGCCTCCAGAAAAAGTATCTGGAGTCTCTGGAGTCTCTGAAGGCTCTGGATTCTTCACCAACTTAGGCATCTCCTTATATCCATTATCACATCTGCAACTGGATTTGGTATAGATAGAATTAGCAATATCCTCGCCACCTATTTTAAGACACTGAACATCAGCACCAGCAGCCAATACACTAAAACTACCGAAAAGTAACAAACTCAAAATACTTAACTTTATTGTTCTCATTGTTCTCATTGTTCTCCTTAATTGCAAATTATAATAATTTAATCTTTACCAAATTATTATGGACTTATGTATATTAAATTTAAATTCAAAAAAAATCATTTTT
>NZ_CAHJWD020000292.1 GCF_903642095.1 Bathymodiolus brooksi thiotrophic gill symbiont
TAATGATGTCGTTCATACAATTAGTGCTAATCTTCCAAGTGTTGATGCGAATGATAACACTTGGACTTTAGACAATAACGACACTTGGGCTTCACAACTTACCCAAGGTGATTACACGGTTATCGTTAACCTTTCTGGTAATGGTGGTAGTATTACGGATTCAAGTTCAATAACAACAACGATTGACATAGCCAAACCAGATCAACCAGCATTTGACTTTGTAGATACAGGTCTGCCAGATAACGATGGCATTACTAGTAATGGCGTGATTACTGTTGGCAATTTAGAAGCGGGCATAACTTGGGGATACTCTACCAATGGTGGCACTAGTTTCACTAATGGTATAAATAGTAGTTTTACGCTGAACGAAGGCACTTATGAGGCTAATGCCATTCAGATTAGGCAAATCGATGCAGTTGGTAATGTCTCAGATATAAGTAAAATCACTTCGCCTATTATCGTAGATACCACAGACCCAATATTTGACCAGCAACAACCTATTACAGCTAATATTTCTCCCAATACTCCTATTACAACTACTGTTTATGATGCTCAAGTAACTAACCTTAATGGTGGCACTGCAGATGAAGGTATTACTTATAGCATAAAAGGGACAAATGCCGATAAATTTTCGATTACTGCTGGCACTGGAATACTAACCTACAAAACAATACAAACCTCGGTGCATGATGACACAATTACCATTGTTGCTACCGATATTGCAGGCAACAAGACAGAGAAATCTATTACTGTATCAGTAAAAAACTCAGCACAAGGTTTTTCTATCAATGGCGAGAATACTAGTGATTATAGTGGCTTTTCAGTCTCCTCAGCAGGTGATGTCAATGGTGATGGTTTGGATGATTTGATTGTTGGTGCTGATGGAGCGGATATCAATGGCAATGCCTATACAGGTAAATCTTATGTGATATTTGGCAAGATTAACTCAACTGCCATTAATTTATCAAGTATATCAGCTGGCACAGGTGGTTTTGCTATCAATGGAGAGAATAACGGAGATCAAAGTGGTGCTTCAGTCTCTTCAGCAGGCGATGTCAATGGCGATGGTTTGGATGACCTGATTATTGGCGCTTTTTTGGCGGACATCGGTAATAGAGCCAATGCAGGTAAATCTTATGTGGTATTTGGCAAGACTAACACAGCTACCATTAATTTATCAAGCATAGCAGCTGGCACAGGTGGCTTTGTTATCAATGGTGATCATAGCAAAGGTTTTAGTGGTCGTTCAGTCTCCTCAGCAGGCGATGTAGATGGTGATGGTTTAGATGATTTGATTGTTGGTGCTCATGGAGATGCTGCTCGGAGCGACCACCCAGAAGGTAAATCTTATGTGGTATTTGGAAAGAAAGATAATACAAATGCTGTTAATTTATCAAGCGTCGTAAGTGGCTCGGGTGGCTTTGTTATCAATGGCGAGGGTACAAATTTCGCAGGTCAAAGTGGTATGGGTCTCCTCAGCAGGCGATGTTAATGGTGATGGCTTGGATGATTTAGTTATTGGTGCTCCTGGAGCACACCCTATTGGTATAATTAACGCAGGTAAAGTTTTCGTTGTATTTGGAAAGAAGGATGATGCAAATGCTATTGGTTTATCAGCCATAGAATCTGGCACGGGTGGCTTTGTTATCATTGGTGAGAAGGCTGGTGATTTTATCAGTGAGTCAGTCTCCTCAGCAGGCGATGTCAATGGCGATGGTTTAGATGATTTGATTATTGGAGCTTATGAAACAAGCCCTGACGGAAAGGTGAAGGCGGGTAAATCTTTCGTTGTGTTTGGTACGGCCGATACAGATGTCATTGAGTTATCAAATGTAGTCTCTGGTTCGGGTGGCTTTGTTATCAATGGCGAGAAGGTTGGTGATAATAGTGGTTTTTCAGTCTCCTCAGCAGGCGATGTCAATGGCGATGGTTTGAGTGATTTGATTGTTGGTACTTTTGCGGCAAGTATTAATGGTATTGGGACTTACGAAGGTAAATCTTATGTGGTATTCGGTAAAAATAACACAAATGCTGTTGAATTATCAAGCATAGCAGCTGGCACAGGTGGTTTTATTATCTATGGCGAGAATCATGATGATGCTAGTGGTTATTCAGTCTCCTCAGCAGGCGATGTCAATGGCGATGGCTTGGATGATTTAATTGTTGGTGCTTGGGGGGCTGGTGTTTCTAAGATACACAGCTATACAGGTAGATCTTATGTGATATTTGGAAAAACCAATACGGAAGCCGTTAATTTGGCAAATATTAGCAAAGTCGAAAATACCGCAGCACATACAATTGATTTTCAAGGTGATACTAATACCG
>NZ_CAHJWD020000293.1 GCF_903642095.1 Bathymodiolus brooksi thiotrophic gill symbiont
ATGACCTAGGTAATCGTTACATAATATCTATCTCACTAATGACCACATATATGTTCTACGGTCGCCACCATGACTTGGTTAATCGTTACATAATATATATCTCACTAATGACCACGGATATGTTCTACGGTCGCTACCATGACTTGGATAATCGTTACATAATATCTATCTCACTAATGACCACGGATATGTTGTACGGTCGCCACCATGACTTAGGCAATCATTACATAATATCTATCTCACTAATGACCACGGATATGTTCTACGGTAGCCGCCATGACTTGGGTAACCGTTACATAATTTTTATCTCACTAATGACCACGGATATGTTTTACGGTCGCCACCATGACTTGGGTAATAGTTACATAATATCTATCTCACTAATGACCACGGATATGTTCTACGGTCGCCACCATGACTTTGCTAATCGTTACATAATATCGATCTCACTAATGACCAGGATATATTCTAGGTAGCCACCATGACTTGGGTAATAGTTACACAATATCTATCTCACTAATGACCACGATATGTTCTACGGTCGCCACCATGACTTGAGTATTCGTTACATAATATCTATCTCACTAATGACCACGGATATATTATACGGTCGCCACCAAGACTTGGGTAATCGTTACATAATATCTATCTCACTAATGACCACGGATATGTTCTACGGTCGCCACCATGACTTGGTTAATCATTACATAATAAATATCTCACTAATGACCACGGATATGTTCTACGGTCGCCACCATCACTTGGTTAATCGTAACATAATATAAATCTCACTAATGACCACGGATATGTTCTACGGTCGCCACCATGACTTGGTA
>NZ_CAHJWD020000294.1 GCF_903642095.1 Bathymodiolus brooksi thiotrophic gill symbiont
ATAACGTTCTCATCTACATGCATCAAGACTGTACCTACATAACCTGTTAGCCTCAAGGAAAGTACTCATTATAACGTTCTCATCTACATGCGTCAAGACTGTACCTACATAACCCACTTAGCCTCAAGGAAAGTACTCATTATAACGTTCTCGTCTACATGCGTCAAGACTGTACCTACATAACCCACTTAGCCTCAAGGAAAGTACTCATTATAACGTTCTCGTCTACATGCATCAAGACTGTACCTACATAACCTGGTTAGCCTCAAGGAAAGTCCTCATTATAACGTTCTCGTCTGCATGCATCAAGACTGTACCTACATAACCCACTTAGCCTCAAGGAAAGTCCTCATTATAACGTTCTCATCTACATGCGTCAGACTGTACCTACATAACCCACTTAGCCTCAAGGAAAGTACTCATTATAACGTTCTCATCTACATGCATCAAGACTGTACCTACATAACCCGCTTAGCCTCAAGGAAAGTACTCATAACGTTCTCATCTACATGCATCAAGACTGTACCTACATAACCTGGTTAGCCTCAAGGAAAGTACTCATTATAACGTTCTCATCTACATGCGTCAAGACTGTACCTACATAACCCACTTAGCCTCAAGGAAAGTACTCATTATAACGTTCTCGTCTACATGCATCAAGACTGTACCTACATAACCTGGTTAGCCTCAAGGAAAGTCCTCATTATAACGTTCTCGTCTACATGCATCAAGACTGTACCTACATAACCCACTTAGCCTCAAGGAAAGTCCTCATTATAACGTTCTCATCTACATGCGTCAGACTGTACCTACATAACCCACTTAGCCTCAAGGAAAGTCCTCATTATAACGTTCTCATCTACATGCGTCAAGACTGTACCTACATAACCTGGTTAGCCTCAAGGAAAGTACTCATTATAACGTTCTCATCTACA
>NZ_CAHJWD020000295.1 GCF_903642095.1 Bathymodiolus brooksi thiotrophic gill symbiont
TAAATTTTATCTATGCATTCCTGTTTGACCTCTATAGGATGCATCAATGGTAGATCGCCCTCTGGTTCAATTGTGAATACGCTACTGAAGAAACTAGCCAGGACTTCCGCTTTTTCCTTATCTGTTGTCGTTTTCCTTTCTTCCCCTTCTTCTGACTTAAATTTTAGCTCTGATATACCAGTGTTAGTTTTTCTTTTGGAGTTAGCATATTTCCAAAAAATCTTGGGATTGCTTTTAGCATTTTGTGCAATTTCTTTCTCCATATTAGCTTTTGCTTTTCTGATTGCGCTTTTAACTTGATTTCTTGTTTTGGCGTATTCCTGGTACTTTTTTTTGTCCCCAGTTTCTCTGTATCTAGTCCAACATCTATGTTTCTTTTTAATCTTCTGTACGGTTTTAGCATCCAGAGGAATATAGTTGTGTTTCTTAGCTTTGTTGTTGGCTTTTGTATTCATATGTGGTATATATTTGTTTTTTGCCTCATTGAACTTGGTCATAAAAATGTCAAACTGTTGCCCAGCATTTTTTCCTTTTAATATATCATTCCAGTCACACTGAAGAAAGGTATTCATACTAGTGTAATCCCCTTTGAAGTAGTTCCATCTCTCCGTTTTACATGATTTTTCCTCACAATAGCATTTGAGTATAAATTCAAGGCTACAATGATCACTGTTTCCAAGTGGGCTAGTGTAATTTAGCTCTTCTATCATATTCTCATCATTTGTCAGTATTAGGTCCAGTGTGCTTGGTTCACAATTTTCTCTCATTCTAGTGTTTTCCGTAACATGTTGGAACATATAGCTATCTCTGATACTTTCTACGAAGTTTTCACTAATTTTGTCACCCTTGGTTAACCAGTTTTTCCAGTCAATTTTAGGGAAGTTAAAATCCCCCATTACCATGATATGTGAGAACTTCTTTTCCTTTGATACCGTAATTAATAGCTTGTTAAGTTCATCTAGGTTCTCTGGACTACTACTTGGACTTTTATATATACATCCCAGTAACAACATATCGTTGTTGTTTAGCTTAATCTGTGCCCATACACTTTCTTCAAATTTCTCCTTGAATTTTATTTCTTCTGATTTCAGCTTCTTATTAATATATAATGCTGCACCTCGTTTGCTAAAACTTGTGGATTCACTTAGGAATAGTTCATAACCTTCTATTTGTAATTCTGCTTTCCCCGGCATATATCTGCAATTCTTGGGGTAAATTTCTGTTATCCCAATCACTTCGTAGCTATTTTTTCCATCCTGTATTCTTGTCATCAATTCACCCAGTTTGTTTGGCAAACTGTCTGCATTTGTATAAAAACATTGTATGCCATTAAAATCCATCACCTTATTTACATTGGTTTCTGTTAAAATTTGACTATTTACAGTGTTTTTGGAGCGTCTTACTCCTTCTTTTTGACCTTTACCACCCTCCTGTCTCCGGGGGGTCCTTTTACCAGGTATTTGTATTTT
>NZ_CAHJWD020000296.1 GCF_903642095.1 Bathymodiolus brooksi thiotrophic gill symbiont
CCTTGGCTTTGTAAGTACCCAAAATCTCAGCCAAATTTAGAGAAAATTGGTCTTTATACAATGGGTATTGCTACTTGCGTCGGAATTGGAGCGCCCTTTTAAGGTTAAACATACAATGGTGTCGGTCTCATGCACTTATCATCTGATACACTGGGGGAAATCCTCGCTAAACTCTTGGAAAAAGGTAATGCAATCGGCTCTATAGAGGTCGTGCAGGTTTACGATATTGGCGATATAGATAAAACTAAATTAATGATCGATCGAATTAATGAAGTTCTTGATGAATTAAAATACACGAAAACAAGAGTCGTTGCCATGCAAACAAATCAACTTGCACCCCTTTGCACAGAGGGCGGGCAATGCAAGCCTTCAACTCAACCCCTATAACTGAATGACAGCCCACAAAGACTAAGGGCGTAAATAAAATCAAAGAAATTAAATTTACCACTCAAATTGAAGCGTTACTTTATGCCATTTTTAAAAAATAAAGCAAACTAATTCTATTGTAGTAAATAATATTATTTACTACAAGTGCCATTAACACAAAGTATATATTTTCCAGAAAGTTCAGGGTCGCTATCTATCCTTACTGACACTATTTGCCCTACAAGAGACAATCCACCTGAGCTTGAATTTGTCAAACAAACATCTGGACTAGTGGCACCCTTAGGGGTTACACCATTAATAATAGACTTAACCCATTCATCTGTACTAGGATCTTTGGTTGTATTGGCAATCTCGCTCTCACAATATCCAACAAGAATACCATTCTTGTTGGATATTACCACTGCGTCAAGGTCAATATTCTTAGAGAACCTAAGATCCATTCTTGTCAAATTACCTTTTGCATCGCCGCTTACAAAGATAGTTTTAATGTCTGGATTAGGATTAAGTTCGTTAAGGTTAGCATTCTTAGGAAGCCCAAGACCCATTCTTGCCTTGTTATCTTTTGCATCACCTGTTACAAGGATTCTATCAGTGTTTGAATTAGAATTAAGTGCCGCCAAAACTTGAGCTGAAGAAAGTAAAACAAGCGTAACGATAATTGAGTTTAATATTTTCATGGAATTTTTACATTAAATTTAAAAGTTTGCGATTGTATCATAGATTAGACAAGTAATAGATAAAAAATTAGTTGAAACTTAAAAATGAACCAAATGCATCTGCAAAAGGTAGGTTATTTCCAAGTAGAGCCTAAAAATAAGGCAATTTGTATTCCAGGGAAAATAAGAGGCTTGTTATTTAATTTTTGCATAAAACCCTATTATTTAAAACACCAAATTCTACTTTTGCTGGAAACATATTCATACTCGTAAATGCCATATCTACACATTCTTGAACCCATTCAGACAACGCCACTGGTAAGCTACATAATTCATATTGACCATCAAATAACACAACTGCAGTAGGTAACGCACATTTACCTCCAAGTGCATTTAATGTA
>NZ_CAHJWD020000297.1 GCF_903642095.1 Bathymodiolus brooksi thiotrophic gill symbiont
AAGTTTTCTCGGTTAGATGATAAGTGGTTACTATTATCTAACTTTCAGATAAAGGTTTGACATAGATAAGTTTTCTCGGTTAGATGATAAGTGGTTACTATTATCTAACTTTCAGATAAAGGTTTGACATAGGTAGGTTTTCTCGGTGGGATGATAAGTGGTTACTATAATCTAACTTTCAGATAAAGGTTTGACATAGGTAAGTTTTGTCGGTTCGATGATAAGTGGTTACAATTATCTAACTTTCAGATAAAGATTTGACATAGATAGGTTTTCTCGGTTAGATGATAAGTGGTTACTATTATCTAACTTTCAGATAAAGGTTTGACGTCGGTAAGTTTTCTCGGTTAGATGATAAGTGGTTACTGTTATCTAACTTTCAGATAAAGGTTTGACATAGGTAAGTTTTCTCGGTTAGATGATAAGTGGTTACTATTATCTAACTTTCAGATAAAGGTTTGACATAGGTAAGTTTTCTCGGTTAGATGATAAGTGGCTACAATTATCTAACTTTCAGATAAAGGTTTGACATAGATAGGTTTTCTCGGTTAGATGATAAGTGGTTACTATTATCTAACTTTCAGATAAAGGTTTGACGAAGGTAAGTTTTCTCGGTTAGATGATAAGGCGTTACTATTATCTAACTTTCAAATACAAGTTTGACTAAGGTAAGTTTTCTCGGTTAGATGATAAGTGGTTACTATTATCTAACTTTCAGATACAGATAAAGGTTTGACATAGATAAGTTTTCTCGGTTAGATGATAAATGGTTACTATTATATAACTTTCAGATAAAGGTTTGACATAGGTAAGTTTTCTCGGTTAGATGATAAGTGGTTACTATTATCTAACTTTCAGATAAAGGTTTGACATAGGTAAGTTTTCTCGGTTAGATGATAAGTGGTTACTATTATCTAACTTTCA
>NZ_CAHJWD020000298.1 GCF_903642095.1 Bathymodiolus brooksi thiotrophic gill symbiont
ATTACTGCACAAGCAACTGATGCGGCAGATAATGTCAGTGATGTTTCTGCTGTTTTGGCTATTACAGTAGATACAGCTGCTCCTACAATCACAGTAAAAACTATGGGCACGATAGCGCCAAATAGTAATCTTGTTGCAACATTTAGTGAAACCATTACCAGAGGAACGGGGGATATTGTCATTAAAGAAAGTGGTGGTGGCACATTTGCAAGACTGGATATTCAAAATGCCGACATAACCATTGGTGGCACAGATAACAAAACCTTAGCCATTAACCCAAGCACCAATTTAGAGTCTGGTAAATCTTACTATATAGAAATGGCCTCTGGTGTATTAACGGATGTTGCAGGCAATAATTTTGCAGGTATTGATGACAGTAGTGCTTGGACATTCAGTGCTGCTAGTTTAAGCACAACCGTTGCTTGGTCTGGTGCTAATGTTAGTGTTACTGATGGTTATATTAATACCAGTGAGTTGTCTACTGCGACAGTAACAGGTAAGGTTGCCAATCCAAATAATATTACTGGTTTGTCTATTTCAGAGATCAAGTTTTTCTCAACAGATAGTGTGCATACTGTTAGTAGCACTTTAATTAATGCAATAAGCATAGACAATGCTGGCAGTTGGACATTGGCAAATAATAGTGATTGGACTTCTGGACTGAACAGCAACACAAAATATATCATACAAGTTAAGCTGTCAAGCACTTTGTTGGGCAATACAGTGAACGGCTCAGGTGATACCTCAGAAATAACCATTGACACAACAATAGCAGATGCACCAGTAGGGACGCATACTGTGGCTATTAGTAATGATGCAGGTGTATTGGGCAATGATCGTATTACCAATGATAGTGCAGTTAAAGTTAGTTTAACTTTGGGTAATAATCTTATTTTAGCAACTGATGAAACACTACAAGTTAGTGCTAATGGCACAGATTGGGTGATAACTACAGGTAGTAATAAGACATGGACAACCATAGATAATGCTGTTACTTTGATTGCAGGTACAGGTAGAATTCTGACTGCTCGGGTGATTGATACAGCGGGTAATGTTACTGCCCTGCCCTTAAGTGATAATAGTTACACCTTGGACACTGGTAACCCACTGGTAACACTCAGCACGATAACGGACACTAAAAATACAGCCAATGTATCTGTGCAAAGTTCTGAAACTGGCACAGCATACTTGGTTCACAGTTCAGTAGTCGTTAATGTTAATACCACTCAAGCCATGCTTGATACTTTGGCATTAGCAAATAAAGTAAACAAAGTTACCATTGCAACTGCAAATATGGCAACTGATTTGGCGGCCACTGATTTAGAGGATGGCGTATACAAAGTTTATACGATTGATATTGCAGGTAATGTCTCTACAGCTTCAACTGCCACAGTAACCATTGATACTTCAAGTCCAACTGCACCAATAAGTTTGGACTTGGCTGATGAAGATGATAGTGGTAGCAGTAATAGCGATAACCTTAC
>NZ_CAHJWD020000299.1 GCF_903642095.1 Bathymodiolus brooksi thiotrophic gill symbiont
CCCACCGAAGATGGTGGGCTTTATCATATTGTTGCTGATGCGTCCTTTACTTTAGAAGATGGCACGCAAATTGTGTATTTTTATGGTGAGCAGTCTATTGTTTCTACAGAATCTAGTGTGGTAAGTGCAAATAATAATCAAAGTTTTTCTGATGTTATTACTTCAAATATAGAAGTCATAGCCGCTGTTGTGGTTGCAGCTGTTGTGATTGCTAGTAGTGGTAATGGCGATGGTGATGGTGATGGTGATGGTGATGGTGATGGTGATGGTGATGGTGATGGTGATGGTGATGGTGATAATAAACTAAGTTTTACCTTTAAAGATACAGGTTTATCAAATAACGATGGCATTACCAACAATAACACGATTACTATTGATGGTTTGAAAGCAGACGAAACTTGGCGGTATTCCACTGATGGTGGTGCTACCTTTAAGCTTGGCACAGGCGGGAATTTTACACTGGACGATGATATTTATGTTGCTGATACCATTCAAATTGAGAAACTTGATGCAGCTGGCAATACTTTAAGTATAACTAAAGTTAACGAACTTTCATCTATTACCATAGATACCATGAAATCTGTATTTACCAGCCCAACTACCGTTAATGTTGAAAAAAATACTGCTGCATTAACAACAATATATACGGCAGTAGCAACAGATGATAATATAGTTGCTTACACTTTAAAAAGCGGCTTTCAAAAAGAAAAATTTACGATTAATGCTGCTGGTGAATTAAAGTATAAGGAAAAACAAACTCAAACAGGCGATCACAAAGTTACTATTATTGCCACTGATTCTGCAGGTAATGAGACAGAGCAACTTATTACTGTATCGGTAAAAAAGGCTTTATCTACTTCAATTGCTTGGAGTGGTATTGGTGATGATAATAAAATCAATGCTAATGAGATGGCAGCAACTACTTTAAGTGGCATAGTTGAAACTATTGGCACAGTAACTTCAATAAGTATTAGTAGTATTGCCTTTAAGCAAGGTAATACTGCTATTCATACAATTAGTAACAATCTTCCAAGTGTTAATAGTGATAACACTTGGACTTTAGGTAATGATAGCACTTGGACTTCAAAACTTACCCAAGGTGATTACACAGTTACCGTTTACCTTTCTGGTGATGATGGCAATGTTACGGATTCAAATTCGATAACAACAGCGATTGACACAGTCAAACCAGCTCAACCAGCATTTTCCCTTGAAGATACAGGTCTATTAAATAACGATGGCATTAGCAATAATGGCGTAATTACTATTAATAATTTAGAAGTGAATGCAACTTGGCAGTATTCTATTAGTGGCGATAATGGCTTTGTTGACGGCACAGGCAGTAGTTTTACGCTAGCCAATAATACCATTTATGTAGCTAATGCCATTCAGGTTAGGCAAACCGATGCAGCTGGTAATGTCTCAGATATAGGTAAAAATGCTTTGCGTATTGTTGTAGATAACACAGGTCCAATATTTGACCAGCAACCCACTGCAATTAATGTTGATGTCAATATCCTTATTACAACTACTGTTTATGATGCTCAAGCAAGCAACCTTAATGGTGGTAATGCAGATGAAGGTATTACTTATCGCATAAAAGGGACAAATGTCGATAAATTTGCGATTACTGATGACACTGGAATACTAACTTACAAAGCAATACAAACATCAGTGCATAACGACACAGTTACCATTGTTGCCACTGATGTTGCAGGCAATGAGACAGAGCAACTTATTACTGTATCGGTAAAGATCTTGGCACGAGGCTTTATTATCAACGGCAAGAATGCGTATGATAAGAGTGGCTTCTCAGTCTCCACCGCAGGCGATGTCAACGGCGATGGCTTGGATGATTTGATTGTTGGTGCTCATAATGCTGACCCAAGCGGTAAATCAAATGCAGGAAAATCTTATATCATCTTCGGTAAAATTGATAGCACAGCAATCAACCTATTTACTATTGCTAGTGGCACAGGGGGATTTGTTATTAACGGTGAGACTGAATATGATATTAGTGGCTACTCAGTCTCCACCGCAGGCGATGTTAACGGCGATGGCTTGGATGATTTGATTGTTGGTGCTCATAATGCCAACTCAAAGACAGGTAAATCCTATATCATCTTCGGTAAAAAAGACAGTACAGTAATTGAGCTCTCTGCTATTGCTAGTGGCACAGGGGGGTTTGTTATTAACGGCGAGCATGTGAATAATCACAATGGCTTCTCAGTCTCCACCGCAGGCGATGTCAACGGCGATGGCTTGGATGATTTGATTGTTGCCTCTCCTCTAGCCAACCAATCCTTAGGTAAATCTTATGTCATCTTCGGTAAAATCGACAGCTCAGCAATCAACCTATCTGCTATTGGCACAGGGGGCTTTGTTATTAACAGCGAGAATGGGGGTGATTCGAGTGGCTGGTCAACTTCCAACGCAGGCGATGTCAATGGCGATGGCTTGGATGATTTGATTGTTAGTTCTCCTCAAGCTAGTGTAAACAACGAATTAAAGGAAGGCAAAGCTTATGTCGTCTTTGGTAAAAAAGACAACACAGCAATCAACCTATCTGCTATTGCCAGTGGCACAGGGGGCTTTGTTATTAACGGTGAGAATAGATATGATGACAATGGCACCTCAGTCTCCACCGCAGGCGATGTTAACGGCGATGGCTTGGATGATTTGATTGTTGGTGCTAAATATGCCGACCCAAACAATAAAGAAAGCGCAGGAAAATCCTATGTCATCTTCGGTAAAAAAGACAGCACAGCAGTCAACCTATCTGCTATTGGCACAGGGGGCTTTGTTATTAACGGCGAGAATGCGAAAGATTTTAGTGGCATTTCAGTTTCCGATGCAGGCGATGTTAACGGCGATGGCTTGGATGATTTGATTGTTGGTGCTCATCAAGACAACTTATTCGGTAAAGGGAACGCAGGCAAATCCTATGTCATCTTCGGTAAAACCGACAACACAGCAGTCAACCTATCTGCTATTGCCAGTGGCACAGGGGGCTTTGTCATTAACGGCGAGAATGAGAGTGATGAGAGTGGTCGCTCAGTCTCTACCGCAGGCGATGTTAACGGCGATGGCTTGGATGATTTGATTGTTGGTGCTCATCAAGCCGACCCAAGCGGTAAAATAAATGCAGGCAAATCCTATGTCATCTTCGGTAAAACCGACACCGATGCCATAGACTTAGCAAACCTTGGTAGAAATTCAAAATACGCTATTGACTATTTAGGTGATAAAAACGCCAATACCCTCACAGGCACCAACAGTGATGAAATCTTTGTTGCTGGTGCAGGCGATGACACTCTGACAGGTAACGGCGGTATGGATGTCCTCAACGCAGGTGCAGGTAACGACACCATTATCATCAATGCCGACAATATCGCTGCATTAGCACAAACAGGCACAGGCAACCGTGCTCGTGTGGATGGTGGTGGTA
>NZ_CAHJWD020000300.1 GCF_903642095.1 Bathymodiolus brooksi thiotrophic gill symbiont
GCCCTACATTTGAACCTGACTATTCTACGCTTGAACAAACATCGTTTTTTCAAAATTCGTTAGTACAGAAAGGGACATACCGTGATTGATCACTCCGAGAGACATAATTTTTAATCCTTTAGACATATCATCACGGACATAAACCCACTGTGATAGACCTAAAAAGGACCATAAAACAAGGTGGTGGGGATTAAATTTTATGGCTCTCGGTCACCTGTGCGCCGATTGATATTTTACCGCCAATTAAGAGATTAGCGTTACCTGTTCTACCTGTTGACTTTTAATATCGTAAGCCGTAATTATTGCTACTGAAGGATGTATTTTTGACAATTAATTTTGTATCCTCTTGCTGTTAATATTTGACTGTTTGTTGCTTTTCATTGCCAAAGAATGTCTGTCTTGTTATCGTTTTCGTTTGTTTTAGAAAGTTCTACTTTATGACCTCGAGTTCTATATTAAGAATTTTGTTGAAACCGCAACTGAACTTTATCTTGTTTAATTTTAATTTCTCATTTTTTTTCTACTGTTGGGTTGTATTCAGTATGTATTGAAATATTCGTAAATACGGGCTACTTCATCAATGTATTTTTTGTTTATAAGTTAAACCGCAGTCGCGGGTTTTTGAAGCACGGACTTTGCAAGCGCGGGTTTTTAGTGTTTAGTTGGTAAAGAGCAGACTTAAAATTGATTATTGGTTTATTTTGTGTTTTGGACTTTTACCTCTCGTATTGAAAAAAAATTAACAATTCAAGTAAACTGTTTTACACACATGGCTTGTTACGTAATTTCGTTATAGATGAAAATAATTTTCTTTAAAATTGCAAACAAAAACCTATAACAATCCAAATTTACGTAGCCTAATGGCTACAAAATGAACAAAAAGCGGAAAACTATGAGCATGCTTTTAATTTGTTCCATAAACTTTGAGTTTTTTTTACTGTATTTTGTCATAAATCTATTGGGTTGAAAGCCAATTAAGATTTGAATTTGAATAAATAAATAAACTGGTGACATTTGATTTTGGTCAGATACTGTGTAATGTCAAACATTTGTAGGGGTAAAATCATGATAAAGGTTAATTCCTTATTTCCTTTCACGTTTCTAAACTTTCTGCAGATTAGTCGCTAATTTCCAAAATATATCCGTAAATTTAGTGACTTTTGGACATGTAGTACTTCTTTGAACGATCTGTTTATAAATATTTGTTTCGTTAATTTTTAATCAAATTCTTCAATGACCGTATACAAATTATTTAGTACGTATTTCTACAACGAAAAGGGTTTTAACTGGGTTTTCTACGAAGATTAAAATAAAAAAAATTACTGAACGTATAAAAAATATTAGTGAACTAAAATGTAATATTGAACTGGAAATACGTTTTAAAACGTAACAAATCACGCATATCGCGCATGTGTTTATGAAACTTCATTTGTGCACAAGCCAGGTCACGTGTACGCGTGTCAATAAAATACTAGGTGTAGATACGCAATACACAGCCAAGGTTAAAAATCTTTGAAACAAATTTGCACAACCCATGATTTCACTGAATTGAAGTTGAATAATCATTTATTATTTACATTTTATTCATCAATTCAAATGAACTCTCCGTTCTCGTGCTATTTTCTCGATCTCGGGATTTCATTCCCGGGATTACGTTCAAGGATGTTTTACGTTTTGAGGAAAGAAATAAAAATGTTTTTTTTAATTCTGAGGGGAATCTGAGACAGTACCTGAAAAAAAAATAGGCGATATAAAAACGTAATTTCACCTGTACATCTTATCTGACTAGTTTACCTGTAAAACGACACACTTGATTACAAGATTAACACCTGGTGTTTTATTGCCCCCTGATCACCGACATGAATTAAAATTTTTAATCCCCATCACTCTCCTAGACATGACCACTATCACGGTGATTGATCACGGTATGTCCCTTTCTGTACTGTATGACCTAACTCATTGAGCCACCCGGGCCCCCATCTTCAGTAGATACATGTAACTAAGGTAGATATTTGGTATGTATATACTGTGTGTATATGCCATTATGGCACCAGCTCATGAATCAGAAACCATTGTTTTCAATTTCCGAAAACTACTCTCAACATTGCCAAACTACGCTGAGCTGGAGCAAATACTACTCTTTAGTGTCAATTGGGGTAAACAGGTCTGGGTCACCATTAGAGGAGCAATTCTGCGTTTTCAAAATT
>NZ_CAHJWD020000301.1 GCF_903642095.1 Bathymodiolus brooksi thiotrophic gill symbiont
GTATATTGTATATGTTGACATAATGTTAATAGGTTGGGGAAGGGGGAGAGCAAGGACAACAGAGAAAGCGTCGCTGGTAGAAAATCTGTCGATCCTACTTTTGACTCTGACAGTTCTGTAATAGATATATGTAAGTACCTGTTTTTTGTATTATGTATTTTATTGATTATATCGGGTATAGAAATTAACCCCGGACCTAGCGTAGCATCTGAGTCATCCAGTAGCGTCAGCAGTGCTGAATCCTTGTTATCAAATATGAGTAACCTTATGACTAACTCCGTCTCGTTTTTACACCTTAATATTCAGAGTATCGTCCCTAAACTTGATTTTATAGTTGCTGAATATACCTGTCATGATATATTATCATTTACAGAGAGCTGGTTGAAACCAAATATTTCCACTGACAGCCTCAAGTTACCAGGCTACAAGCCTCCTTATCGGAGAGACAGGGTAGACCGTTTAGGAGGGGGTGTTGTTGTCTTTGTCAAGGACGAAATTAATTGTGTTACAAGATTAGACCTGCACGTTGGTTCTGTTGAGTGTATTTGGCTTGAAATCAAGATTAATAATAAGAAATACCTATATGGAACGTTTTATATTCCTCCGAACAGTGGTCAGCAGATTTGGGAAGAACTTGAGCAGTCTATAGATCTCGCATTGAATAGTAACCATGATATCATTATCACAGGTGATTTTAACATAAATCAGTTTGGAAATAATACTACAAAAACCGATAATTTACTTGCACAATTCAGTTTTCATCAGCTAATCACTGAACCTACATATGTGACTGAACGTAGTTCGTCCCTGTTAGACCTAGTGTTAGTGAATAATCCCCATAGTATATTATACTCTGAGGTTGGCCCACCCTTGTTGGACCAGACTCGCTATCATATGCCCACTATAGGAGTATTGAATCATCCAATCAAATCCCATTCATCATATAAGCGGAAAGTTTTTATGTTCGACAGGGGTGACTTTGAGTCTTATAGACAACAGTTGTCTCTTGTGGATTGGGACTCTTTACTCGTAAGAGATGATATCGATATATCTACCAGTAACATAACACGTGCCTTAATTGATGCTGCAAATACCAACATTCCCAACAGGGTAATAACTGTAAGGAAAGACAACCCTCCGTGGTTAACAAGCAGTATCAAGCGTGTTATACGTCGAAAGAATAGACTCCATAAAAGAGCAAAAAGGTCAAACTTACCAGGTCATTGGGAACGATTCCGTATTGCCCGAAATAAGTGTAATAACCTAGTCTCTAATGCAAAAATAACGCATTATTCTAAGGTTTCTGAGAATATAAGATTAGAAAAGGCTGGCAGTAAAAACTGGTGGACCTTAGTCAAAAGCTTAACAGGAAACAATGAATGCAGCCGAACTATACCCCCGATTGAACATAATGGTAATCTTGTAGTTGATGACATAGAAAAATCTGAATTGTTCAACAGGTTCTTCTGTGAACAATCAACACTGGACGATAGTGACCACACACCTCCCGACCT
>NZ_CAHJWD020000302.1 GCF_903642095.1 Bathymodiolus brooksi thiotrophic gill symbiont
GGACTGCTCCAATGACGGGTAAGATTCTCCAGAAGGGAGACAACCTAAGACAGGGGCAGCGGGCACTCTTAAAAGATCATATATATCTATTTATAAAAAATCTGCATAGGCAGAGTGGCACCGGACTGCTGCAATGACGGGTAAGATTCTCCAGAAACGGGACAACCTATTTAACAGGGGCAGCAAGTAGATAAAATAAATATAAAACATGTGTGCATCAACAGACATTTTAAGTAAGTTAGCTACTATACCTGACACAATTTTCCATATATACAAATGTAGTAGATGTATATGTACATGATAACATCAGACTAGATACAAGATAAATATTATTACTTTTGCATGATCATGATTAAAACTTTACAATTTATATTTCAGACTCCAAACTTTTGACTAGTGTGAAAACAAATATCCCCTGTGGTATACTTTCTTTGGATTCCTATATTTAAAGATTCATTGATATGTATACTAAAGGGGAATGAAAATCTACAAAGAACATCTGCTCATTGCAACATGTGATGGCTAGACTTTACAGGTATGTATGTATATGTGTTACATGGATGGTTACATTATATATATGTACATGTGATGGCTAGACTTTACAGTTATGTATGTATATGTGTTACATGGATGGTTACATTATATATATGTACATGTGATGGCTAGACTTTACAGATATGTATGTATATGTGTTACATGGATGGTTACATTATATATATGTACATGTGATGGCTAGACTTTACAGTTATGTATGTATATGTGTTACATGGATGGTTACATTATATATATGTACATGTGATGGCTAGACTTTACAG
>NZ_CAHJWD020000303.1 GCF_903642095.1 Bathymodiolus brooksi thiotrophic gill symbiont
GTAATACTGCCTTCAGTCTTGACACCTGATATCTTAGCAAACCCTGAGGCATTCACAGAGTCGCCACTATTGCCTAATACTTTGAGAATATTGGTGCTAGTAGAGGCATCCAATACATCATTTAGATTAAGTGTTAGGTGTTGTCGCCTGAACCAGTAATGTCTATTTTCTCAATATCCTGAATGCGGATATTGCTGATGTTGGTTAAATCTAGGGTTAAGCCACTACCATCTAGTTCTAGCGTGTCAATGTTACCACCACCATCCACACGAGCACGGTTGCCTGCACCTGTTTGTGCTAATACAGCGATATTGCTGGCATTAATGGTAATGGTGTCGTTACCTGCACCTGCGTTAAGAACATCCATACCGCCGTTACCTATTAGCGTGTCATCGCCTGCACCAGCAACGAATATTTCATCATTGCTGTTGCCTGTGAGGGTATTGGCATTTTTATCGCCGAGATGATCAATGGCGTATTTTAAGTCGCCATTAAGTTGGGTCAAATTAATGGCATTGGTGTCGGTTTTGCCAAAGATGACATAAGATTTGCCTGGGTGTGCTCCCTTCTCGGGTCCAAGAGCACCAACAATCAAATCATCCAAGCCATCACCGTTGACATCGCCTGCGGTGGAGACTGAGATGCCTCTGAAACTAGACACATTCTCACCGTTAATGATAAACCCCCCTGTGCCACTGGCAATAGCAGATAGGTCAATTGCTGTGTTGTCTTTTTTACCGAAGATGACATGGAATTTTCCTACTTTTGATATACCGTTTTGGATTTTATAAGGAGTACCAACAATCAAATCATCTAAGCCATCGCCGTTGACATCGCCTGCGGTGGAGACGCTGCCACTAACATCATCCACATCCTCACCGTTAATAACAAACCCTCCTGTGCCACTGGCAATAGCAGATAGGTTGATTGCTGTGCTATCGGTTTTACCGAAGACAACATAAGACTTACCTGCGTTTGATTTACTGTCTGGGTCGGCA
>NZ_CAHJWD020000304.1 GCF_903642095.1 Bathymodiolus brooksi thiotrophic gill symbiont
ATCAGTACCCATCCTTTATAGACTTACGAGACACTATATTTACAATAAAATGAGATCAGTACCCAGCCTTTATAGACACGAGACACTATATTTACAATAAAATGAGATCAGTACCCATCCTTTATAAACTTACGAGACACTATATTTACAATAAAATGAGATCAATACCCAGCCTTTATAGACACGAGACACTATATTTACAATAAAATGAGATCAGTACCCATCCTTTATAGACTTACGAGACACTATATTTACAATAAAATGAGATCAGTACCCAGCCTTTATAAACTTACGAGACACTATATTTACAATAAAATGAGAGCAGTACCCAGCCTTTATAGACTTACGAAACACTATATTTACAATAAAATGAGTGCAGTACCCAGCCTTTATAGACACAAGACACTATATTTACAATAAAATAGAATCAGTACCCAGCCTTTATAGACACGAGACACTATATTTACAATAAAATGAGATCAGTACCCAGCCTTTATAGACACGAGACATTATATTTACAATAAAATGGGATCAGTACCCAGCCTTTATAGACAGGAGACACTATATTTACAATAAAATTGGATCAGTACCCAGCATTAATAGAAACGATATACTGTATTTACAATAAAATTAGATCAGTACACCACCTTTATAGACACGAGACACTATATTTACAATAAAATGAGATCAGTACCCAGCCTTAATAGACTTACGAAACACTATATTTACAATACAATGAGATCAGTACCCATCCTTTATTAACAAGAGACACTATATTTACAATAAAATGTGATCAGTACACAACCTTTATAGACACGAGACACTATATTTACAATAAAGTCAGATCAGTACCCAGCCTTAATAGACTTACGAGACACTATATGTACAATAAAATGAGATCAGTACCCTGATTTCATAGACACGAGACACTATATTTACAATAAAATGAGATCAGTACCCATCCTTTATAGACTTACGAGACACTAAATTTACAATAA
>NZ_CAHJWD020000305.1 GCF_903642095.1 Bathymodiolus brooksi thiotrophic gill symbiont
TATTTTTGCCAAATCTAAATTATACAAAACTTCAGTTTTTTCAACTTGACTGCGTCTTTGTTTGAGGGTTTTATTAAAAAGAACTTGAGCTAATTTTGTTGCTGGTGCAATGCGTGTTTTAATGCGACTTAGTAACAAAATCCAACCTAATTGAGTATCGATAAATGCACTGATACTTATCTCAATATTTGCTTTTTTTACTGCGTTTAATGTTTGTAAAAAATGATTTGTATCATACAAAATAACTTCATCAATAAAATCAACTTGTTCAGCCAATTCAAAATTAACCTTTGACACTAAGGCAAAAACTTTGGCTTGTGGATAGTGCCTTTTAATGGTAAAAAACAAGGGCAGCGTGGTAATAAAATCACCAATTTTGTCGTGGCGAGTAATGAGAATATTCATTTTTTTCGATTAAGCTCATAAAGTTTAATGTATTTATAAAAATTAGTTGCCATATGGGAAAAGGCGATAACTAGACCTGCATACCCATCCAAAAAACCGCGCTTTAAAAAATAAGTTTTAAAGAACGAGAACCCACCATTGAGCACTGCCCTGATAGGTGATGAGGATTTTTTACCAATGTTGTCAAGTGCAAATTCACTAGAGTAGGTGTCTAATTTTTTAATAAAATCACTGATATTATTATATGGATAATGATTAACAAAACCAATTAAAGACTTTATCTTCAATCCATCAGACAATACTTTTTCATGCACTTTATTGTTGTTAAATTGGGTTTTTTGACGACAATACAATCGCACAATTTTGTCATTATTCCAACAATGTTTAATGTGTTTTTGCTGGTAGAAGTTTTTCCTAAAAATTTGATAAACCGATGTCTTGTTTAAAGGTAAATTTTCTAAGTTAATTAAAAAATCAGCATCTACAACTTCATCGGCATCTAATGACAGCACCCAGTCATTTTTGGCGTAAGTAGTGGCTTTATTCTTGGTCATCCCAAAGCCTAAAAAATCACCCTGAGCAAGATTAACATTTTTATATGACTTGGAAATTGCCAATGTGTTGTCCGTTGAGCCGTTGTCATATACTACTACATCAGAAAATTGAGAAAGTGCATCAAGTGTTGATTTAATAGTTCTTTCGCCATTTTTAACAATAATAACAACCGATATATCATCTATCATAGTTTTAATACCCGCTTGATTTTGCGTTTTCGTATTTTTCGTGTTTTATTTTGTTGATTATATTTAATGCCTAATTGCACAAAATTTTCTTCATTAAATTTTCCTAGTCTGGCATATGCCTTAAGTATAACGCTTAAATCAGTGTCATTTGCCCATAATTTATTAAAATTCTTGGCTCTGTCTTGCGAACTTAAGGTCTTAAAATACATTCTATTAATGTCAATAATTTTAAATTCATAACATTGATTATTTTGTTTAATCAAAATATTACCGGGTGACAAATCTCGGTGAAAAATATTGTGCTGATGTAATTGATAAACAAATGCGGCAAATTGTTCGAAAATCGTTTGTTTATTCGGATGATTTTTAAACAAAGGTGCTTGCATATTAAAATCAGCTTCAAGTTTTTGACAAATTAAATAACTTTTGCCGAGCAATGGCTGAAAATATTCAATTCTGGCAATAACTTTGGGTGTGAATTTGGCAATTTTTAGACCATATTCATAGGCCCGCCGAGCTTTAGACTTTTTTAAATAAGTGTAAATAAAACCACGAAACCAGCCAAGTTGCTTGTATGATTTAACCACAAGCGTCTCATTGTTAAACTCAACTTCTTTGATTATGTTTCTATCATTGTGTAATATGGTGTTACTTTGTGCAAAATAATGCTCTATTTCATTAGCCAAAGGTTGGTAATTAGAGTGAATTAGTTGTTGTTTAACCACATTTACAAATGATTTGAAAATTCTTATTTTAATGTATAATTACTGTCATTTAATTATAAAAATATTAATGTCATTATTAGCCTTAATTTGCAATAGAATTTCAAAACTTATTGGCAATATGAGTAAAGTATTAATCGGTTATCCTTTCCATTTTTTTTGGCCTAAAAAACGCTTTACTATACCTAAATACAGTAAAGCATTTGTCCAAGGTAAAAAACAGATTGTCCCTAAAAAGATTTGGC
>NZ_CAHJWD020000306.1 GCF_903642095.1 Bathymodiolus brooksi thiotrophic gill symbiont
TTTTTAATTTTGTTTATAATTAAAAATCTTTGACAGTCAATGTACACAATTGTAGTACCGTCGTAAAAATTAAAGAAAGTGGTAAAATCCACCAGAACTGTTGCCGCTGTCCTCCACACCACATATGACCCTACCTACGTACATAAAACACCCGGAGTTATTTGAGAAGCAAGCAACTAGAAATAGCGAAGGAAACGAGCAAGATGGCTGCCGTTAAGTTGATTTTCATCTCTGCAATTTTTTGACTTTTTAAGCTGGATTTTGATGGAAAATCACATTAGAAATAAAATCATGTTGTCTGGAAACCGATCAGCTTTCAGAATAATCTTGAATTGATTTCCAAATTTCATCATCAATTTTGAAATGTGAATATGACGATTCAATCTTGGTTGGTTCTGGAATAACTGCCAGCACATCATCATAATCATACCAACGTACATCTTTCAATTTCTTGGGTCAATAAAGACAATTGTGACCCTTCTTCCCTAAATGATACATACACTGAACATACAAATCAGATTGACCAGCATCTACTACCAATCCAGGACAAGCAGCCTTATTATAACAAACAACTACATAAAGCCCAACACACTTGTTGGGATCAGGTATATGTTTCCACTCTTTCTCTTTAGGTGCCAAAATAGATCCTCCATTCATTATCTCTTTCTTTTTTTACTAAACTTTCACTCTCATTATTTCTACCCTCTTTCACATTTTGAATTTCTGGATTAACCTACACCTTTACAACCACTTTGTCAAGTTTTTCTATAGCCTTCCTATCCTGTTTTCTCTTTGATATCACTGGCTTCACATCCTTTACAATCATCTTTTTTCTTTACTTTGAGTTTCTCTATACTCGTTTATTACAATCTCCATCTCCGTCTGTTTAACCATTTGCACTTTCACCAATCTCAT
>NZ_CAHJWD020000307.1 GCF_903642095.1 Bathymodiolus brooksi thiotrophic gill symbiont
GATATGGTATACCTATATGATGCTTGTGACCAAATATCAGATTTCTGCCATCAATAGTTACTGAGACAAATGCGACGAAAAATATCTTGGACGGACGGACGAACAGAGGTAAAACAGTATACCCCCTCCCCCTTCGGGGAGCGGGGGTATAATTATTTTTGTGAAAACAGTCACCTAAATCTTAAAATGAGAATGTGTTATTTCTAAGGATCACTAGCTAATGAATCTTTCTCATTATTGTTGGCTGTAAAATTATTAGCGCTGATAAGACAGTACCACTGAATACCTTTCAACCTCACCTGAAAAGTAAAAATAGATTAAAAATGCAGAGATCTATATACATCACCTTAGTACGGAGCCAAATTCGTTAATACGAAATAAACAAAAAAATATTTCTCAAGTCAGTTTACGTGCTCCGTACGTAGTAGATTAGTTATGTATTGGGTTTTTTAAATTAATATTGAATATTCATATCAGAAAAAACAGAACAGATAATTGATTATGCAACATCTGTTTCGACTAAAATTGATTTGCTTTTTCTTTGTCCTGTTTGCTTGTTTGAGTGATAGTTGGGTTCGTGTTGGTCAATCTTTAGTTTTCTGTGTAGTGTTTTGTAGATGGTTGTTTGAGTGATCGTGTGGTTTGTGTTGGTCAATGTTTTGTTTTCTGTGTAATGTTTTGTAGATGGTTGTTTGAGTGATAGTTGGGTTTGTGTTGGTCAATCTTTTGTTTTCTGTGTAGTGTTTTGTAGATGGTTGTTTGAGTGATAGTTGGGTTCGTGTTGGTCAATCTTTTGTTTTCTGTGTAGTGTTTTGTAGATGGTTGTTTGAGTGATAGTTGGGTTCGTGTTGGTCAATCTTTTGTTTTCTGTGTAATGTTTTGTAGATGGTTGTTTGAGTGATAGTTGGGTTCGTGTTGGTCAATCTTTAGTTTTCTGTGTAGTGTTTTGTAGATGGTTGTTTGAGTGATAGTTGGGTT
>NZ_CAHJWD020000308.1 GCF_903642095.1 Bathymodiolus brooksi thiotrophic gill symbiont
TGAAGTGATTGTTCCTACTGTGAATGTCTAACGTCAAACGTATGCCACATACCGGGTCTACATAAACATGATGAAGTAATTGTTCCTACTGTGAATGTCGAACGTCAAACGTATGCCACATACCNGGTCTACATAAACATGATGAAGTAATTGCTCCTACTGTGAATGTCTAACGTCAAACGTATGCCACATACCGGGTCTACATAAACATGATGAAGTGATTGTTCCTACTGTGAATGTCTAACGTCAAACGTATGCCACATACCGGGTCTACATAAACATGATGAAGTAATTGTTCCTACTGTGAATGTCGAACGTCAAACGTATGCCACATACCGGGTCTACATAAACATGATGAAGTAATTGCTCCTACTGTGAATGTCTAACGTCAAACGTACGCCACATACCGGGTCTACATAAACATGATGAAGTGATTGTTCCTACTGTGAATGTCTAACGTCAAACGTACGCCACATACCGGGTCTACATAAACATGATGAAGTGATTGTTCCTACTGTGAATGTCTAACGTCAAACGTATGCCACATACCGGGTCTACATAAACCTTATGAAGTAATTGTTCCTACTGTGAATGTCTAACGTCAAACGTATGCCACATACCGGGTCTACATAAACATGATGAAGTGATTGTTCCTACTGTGAATGTCTAACGTCAAACGTACGCCACATACCGGGTCTACATAAACATGATGAAGTGATTGTTCCTACTGTGAATGTCTAACGTCAAACGTATGCCACATACCGGGTCTACATAAACATGATGAAGTAATTGTTCCTACTGTGAATGTCTAACGTCAAACGTATGCCACATACCGGGTCTACATAAACATGATGAAGTGATTGTT
>NZ_CAHJWD020000309.1 GCF_903642095.1 Bathymodiolus brooksi thiotrophic gill symbiont
CACAACTTTAGTGATGATAGATAGTTGTAAATCCAACTACCATATGATCATGACGGCCCCTTATCTGTTAAATGAGATCATCCAAAGCCTCCTTTCTTAAATGTCTAGCTGTTTAGCAACCAAACAAAAATAAATGTATCAGCTACGCATTAATCTAAGACAATTCTGGTGGCCATCTTTGATTTTGGTGCTATTTGGCTAAGTGTAGTCTGAGAAGATTAAAACACTTAAGTTAGACACTGTCAAGTGAGTGATTGTAACTCCAAATGAGCCATTTGTCAGCTATATAATGGTGAGAACAAGTTACATTTGATGAGAAGGTGATGATGTCTGCTTTGTACTATACCTACATGCTTATTTGCTAGCTCCCTGAAACAACAGTCCCCACGTAGACATGTCCCTCCACTCTTGACGTATTATCTTGATTCCAAGCCAAACTGTTTCAGTTCTTACTCCTTCAAGCTTAGCAGAGAAGCTGTAAATACCTGTTTTATAGTCAATAGTTGGTTTGACACAACCAGTCTTGTTTTATTGGTGGAGAAAACTGAAGAAAACAACCGACCTGTCCGCAAGTCACTGACAAACTATCATGAAGTTGTATCAAGTACACCTCGACAAAGAAAAAGATTAGAAGAACATTTTCTATAAGTTTGACTCCCTATAGTTAATTAGTTCTCCAGATGATAGGAAAAAGTTAATGGCAATGAATGAATGCCAAGGCTGGCAGAAGAACAATTGGCTCGGTTAACCATTACGGTCTTTTTTTTTTAGCCATTGCATTGTCTGGCCTTTTATTTACAGCTTCTAATTACCCTTTGGTATCTTCAACCTTGGTTTTTTTTGCCTTTGGCAGGTAAACTATTATATTTTTTGTTTTGTTTTTTTTTTTGCCTTTGGCAGGTAAACTATTATATTTTTTTGTATTGTTTTTTTTTGCCTTTGGCAGGTAAACTATTATATTTTTTTGTTTTGTTTTTTTTTTTGCCTTTGGCAG
>NZ_CAHJWD020000310.1 GCF_903642095.1 Bathymodiolus brooksi thiotrophic gill symbiont
CTGGGGATGAAACACAAGCAGTTCTGACCTTGTATAATACACCCACCATGTTACTGGGGATGAAACACAAGCAGTTCCTACCTTTAATAAGACACCCACCATGTTACTGGGGATGAATCACAAGCAGTTCTTACCTTTAATAAGACACCCACCATGTTACTGGGGATGAAACACAAGCAGTTCTGACCTTTTATAAAACACCCACCATGTTACTGGGGATGAAACACAAGCAGTTCTGACCTTTTATATAACACCCACCATGCTACTGGGGATGAAACACAAGTAGCTCTTACCTTTTATAAGACACCCACCATGTTACTGGGGATGAAACACAAGGAGTTCCTAGCTTTAATAAGACACCCACCATGTTACTGGGGATGAAACACAAGCATTTCTTACCTTTAATAAGACACCCACCATGTTACTGGGGATGAAACACAAGCATTTCTTACCTTTAATAAGACACCGACCATGTTACTGGGGATGAAACACAAGCAATTCCTAACTTTAATAAGACACCCACCATGTTACTGGGGATGAAACATAAGCAATGCTTACCTTTAATAAGACACCCACCATGTTACTGGGGATGAAACACAAGGAGTTCTTACCTCTAATAAGACACCAAACATGTTACTGGGGATGAAACACAAGCAGTTCTTACCTTTAATAAGACACCCACCATGTTACTGGGGATGAAACACAAGCAGTTCTTACCTTTAATAAAACACCCACCATGTTACTGGGGATGAATCACAAGCAGTTCTGACCTTTTATAAGACACCCACCATATTACTGGGGATGAAACACAAGCAGTTCTGACCTTTTATAAGACACCCACCATGTTACTGGGGATGAATCACAAGCAGTTCTGACCTTTTATAAGACACCTACCATGTTACTGGGGATGAAACACAAGCAGTTCTGACCTTGTATAATACACCCACCATGTTACTGGGGATGAAACACAAGCAGTTC
>NZ_CAHJWD020000311.1 GCF_903642095.1 Bathymodiolus brooksi thiotrophic gill symbiont
ATTACATGACGTAATTACAACCACATAGGGACCTTTCGACAACGTAACTACAACCACCTAGGGACCTTTACACAACGCAACTACGACCACCTAGGGATCTTTACACAACGTAACTACGACCACCTAGGGATCTTTACACAATGTAACTACGACGACCTAAAGACCTTTAGACGACGCAACTACAACCATCTCTTTATAGTTATACAACTACAATATACAACCCTAAAAGGACTTTTATAGCCAAATTACGTTGTCAAAGCATTGTGACAACCTAATTTGGATAGTAGGGTAACTATAATCACATTAAGACCGTTACACCATGCAACTACCAACTACATTATTTTTTGTGTATTTAAGGACCTTTTGTGATGTTCTTATTTCCATCCCATGTTCTTAATTTTTTTGAGTTAACTAATAAAATATAAAGTTCTAAACATTTATTAATCCAAATTATTGCAACTTTTACAGATGATGAAACACTCTTTCTACTCTCAGACTCCTCCCATCATAATCTATTTTAAAGATGCCAAAATGTTTAGATGTAATTATTATACAAATATAAATATGTCCAGTAATAATAAATATATCAGATTAAAAAACATGTATAATAAATGTACTAAAAATCTTTATCTTGTGAATGTTGCATTTGACAAAATCTTAGATGTATATAGATAACATCTCTAGAAGTAATGAATAGGTACACATCCAGTGGAGGACATACATTTTAAGCTCCCTGAACTATTATGTGGGCCCTTTTGCAGCCAGCAAGAATAACCAACAAGGTCAAAAGGGCCATGAACAGGGTGTTGGGGTGGAGTCCTTGACAATGGGCCAAACATTGATCCCTTTCCCACCAGCAAAGAGGTCTGGGTAACGGAAGGTATCTTCTTCAATGGTGTTGTTCCATGGGAGATCCTGATAATTGTTTTTTTTTAAATTTAACCACTATATCTCAGATTTTTATTAAAATTGCTGTACTGGGTTATAAGCATTTTATGCTAGAAAACAGAAATATCTCAATAAATATGGGAACTGAAGCACTAGTTGCTGGCTAAGGAAACAGCAGAAATACATGTATACATATAAAAATATCACCCTGCT
>NZ_CAHJWD020000312.1 GCF_903642095.1 Bathymodiolus brooksi thiotrophic gill symbiont
CCATTATTAACAGAATACTGCCAAGTTGCATTCACTTCTAAACCATTAACAGTAATCAAGCCATTATTGGTAATGCCATCGTTATTTAATGAACCTGTATCTACAAAGTCAAATGTTGGTTGAGCTGGTTTGCCTGTGTCAACCGCTGTTGTTATCGAACTTAAACCCGTAACACCGACACTATTGCCATTACCAGAAAGGTTAACGGTAACCATGTAATCACCTTGGGTAAGTTTTGAAGTCCAAGTGCTATCATTGGCTAAAGTCCAAGTGTTATCGCTAGCATTAACACTTGGAAGATTAGCACTAATTGTATGGACAGTAGTATTACCTTGCTTAAAGACAATACTACTAATATTTATTGAAGTTACTGTGCCAATAATTGCAACTGTGCCACTTAAAGTAGTTGCTGCCATCTCATTAGCATTGATTTTATTATCATCACCAATGCCACTCCAAGCAACTGAAGTAGATAAACCAATCATTTTTACTGATACAGTAATAGGCTGTTCTGCCTCATTGCCTGCAACATCGGTGGCAACAATGGTAACTGTGTCGTTATCATGTGCTGTTGCTTGTATTGTTTTGTAAGTTAGTATTCCAGTGTCAGTAGTAATCGAAAATTTATCGGCATTTGTCCCTTTTATGCGATAAGTAATACCTTCATCTGCATTGCCACCATTAAGGTTGGTTGCTTGAGCATCATAAACAGTAGTTGTAATAGGGGTGTTGACATCAACATTAACTTCAGTGGGTTGCAAGTCAAATGTTGGGTCTGTGTTATCTACGACAATACGCGCAATATTTTTACTTATATCTGAGACATTACCAGCTATATCGGTTTGTCTAATCTGAATGGCATTAGC
>NZ_CAHJWD020000313.1 GCF_903642095.1 Bathymodiolus brooksi thiotrophic gill symbiont
GACGAATCTACTGTAAAAAATATGATTAATATCGACCTAAACAATATAAAAAAGTGGGGGGATACTTGGTTAGTAAAATTTAATCCTAATAAAACTGAGATAATGATATTCAATATTAGAAACCAACAAGATGAACTCAGCTTTGATTTCGACGGAATCGTCCTTAATTCTGTTAATAAGCACAAACATTTAGGCATAATTATCAGTAGTGATTGTAAATGGACAAAACATATAGACAGCCTAATTCAGAGAACTTCAAAGCAACTTAATGTCTTGAGGAAGCTTAAATTTAGATTAAAGAGGGAATATCTGGAAAATATTTATTTTACTTTCATTAGACCAATTTTGGAATATTCATCTGAGGTATGGGATAACTGCGGGCAAGTCAATTCTGATAGACTAGAAAAACTACAATTGGAAGCGGCTCGTATTGTTACAGGGCTAACATGCTACACAAGTTTGGATTCAATATACAGGGAGGCGGGTTGGGAGAAACTTAGCACTAGGCGAGAGGTTAAAAAATTATGTATGTTTTATAAATTAAATGTTGGTAATTCTCCTGAGTTTTTATGTGATTTGATTCCTCCCAGTGTTGGAGAAACTAACAACTATAATTTACGAAATAGTCATAATATTAGTCAAACTACAAACAGATTATCGATATCCCAACAGTCATTTTTTCCGTCGACGACCAAGTTATGGAATTTATTAGACCTGAGAATACGTCAACTTTCAACTTTTGAATCCTTCAAGTACAAATTGAAACAACACTACTATAAAAATGCTAAACCCCCCTCCTATTATAATATTGGCAACAGATATTTAAATATACTGCATACTAGAATAAGGAATAATTGTAGTGCATTACATAATGATCTATTTCATGCTAATTTGATTCATAGCCCATCTTGTTCTTGTGGATATTCCACAGAGAATGCTGAACATTTTTTATTGTACTGCAAGAGGTTTGATGCACAAAGAAATATTTTGTACCGTTCTTTATTAGCTGCAAATGTACACATTGACTTAAACACCTTGCTGTTTGGAAGTCAAATTTATAATATTGACACAAATAGGCATGTATTCATTACTGTACAGACATATATTAAGGAAACATGTCGCTTTTCTTTCCGCTGATTATCGTGAATGTAATCAGGTGACAATTGGTTTGTGGCTGACCTGGTGTGAATTAGTAAATGTTGCAATACACACGTGTGAGCACTTTATGTTAAAATTCTTACTGAATAAATAATGATATTGTTATATATTTTGAAACTAAATTTTAAAAGATCCTACCTTTACCGAATTAATAATCCCACTACATTGTATAACAATTATTGATTTTCTTCATTCTAGGTGTGTTCTATAAACTAGTCCATTTATTGTAAAGGTCTGTTCGATTTGTCATTGGGTAAATTTCAAATTGTGTTGCACTCGTACATTTCATGTTGTTGTTTTTTGTTGTTTTTCTAATTATTAAGAAAGACTGTAGCTTTTGTGTATTTATGTTCAACTGTATTTGTATATTGTTTATATAAAGGAGAAGATGTTCTAAGTTGAAAAACTTGTATCTGATCCTATTGTCATGTTTTTGGACAATAAAATATGTTTAAACTAAGACCGTGTTCACATATAGATCGATTGCGATCGGTTTAGGTTAGTTCGATTCAGTTTGAAACCGCTTTGTGTTCAGATTGGATCGATCTCGAACCGATTGCAATCGTTTCCGGTAATAACCACTGTTCACACTGCTCATCTGATTCGATCTCGAATCGATTCAATTTTCTGTTGTCTTCCGGGCACGTGCCATCAGCAGACTGTTGCTTGGATATAATCATGGCTGATCTTGCAAACAGAGTGTTGTTTATGCTTATTTGCATTTTAAATGCAATGATAGTTGACTTTATGACCAGAAGACTGCTTCAAAGGAGGATCTACAGACTTTTTATTCAACGCATGCCTAATGAACACGTTTTGAACCGATCTCGAATCGATTTAGTTGTTCTCATCTAACTGTGAAGCGCTCTAGTTTAGAGCGATCTAATTTAGACCACATATTTTATGGGTCTCAAATTAGACCGATTGCGATCGATCTTTCTTTGGTGTGAACATTGAAATCGATCTCGAAGCGATCGCGATCGATCTAAATACGCTTAGTGTGAACAGGGTCTTAGCCTGAAATAAAGACCAAAATAACGCTAAATATTGGTAATTTTTCAGATGAGCAGGACCTTCAGAATAATTTCAACCGTAAATATTTATACAGGT
>NZ_CAHJWD020000314.1 GCF_903642095.1 Bathymodiolus brooksi thiotrophic gill symbiont
CGGCAATTCTTCTCATTCTTAATTCTTTTGAATTTTTTGTTTGGTAAGCTCTGGCATGTCAGCAACACTTTTCAAATTCTTTGAGGTTATCGGCGATCTCGGTCCTGAATAATTTGACGGAAAGCCAAATTTTAAACCTTTTTTCAATTCACAAGCAATGTCTTTATATGGATAATTTTCCAGCGATTTTTCCACCTCATTAACACAAATGGGCGAATGACCCAACGTATATAACTGAAAATTGCAAGAAAGTGAATTATGATTTACTACAAGCCGAGAGTGGGTGGTTTCCGTAGCACTCGGAGCATTTGTGAATGAACCTGCAATTATTCCCATAAGTACAACGCCCTTTGTTATAGCCCCAGCAAGTACGGATGCCCTTTTTGGACATGTCCGAGCTGAAATCCCTGTGCTCGTTTTTGTCCCACTCCGTTAAGAAAGGGCTGTCTGGGGCAGATACATATAGTAGCCACAGTTCTACATCAACATCGGCCCACGATGACTGTGGAACCCTGGCCTTCCGTAGACGAAATTGTTCGTCATACGAAACCCATCCCAAGTTTGACACCCTCGAAGCCGCCAATCTAACAACATGCATATATTTAAGATATACTTGTGCCTTGTCTGGCCATTTCTCGAGCATAATACTCATGAAATTGATAAAAGCTGAGGTCCAGGTGTGAATATTTTTTATTTGGTTATGCTTCTGTTGAAGAACAGTTAGTTGACCCCCCTTAACTGCTAGCTCACCATTCAACTGCGAATCATACACCAAATCTTTACCAGATTTTAGCATAAGACTCATGTCTATGTACTCCCCGGCCCACACCTTTTCTTTGATCTTTAAAGGTATGTGAGCGCTTACGGAATCAAACATACTGGGCTGACTAGCAGGACTTTCACACACTTGAACCCCACCTATTGACCCCAGATTTCCCATAAAATTATCGCTTGATCTATCTGAACTGTAAAACATACCCGGGTTCACATTCTGTTGATAATTGGATCCATGATTTATAGGTGGTGGTCTCTTATCTGTTGCCGGGATAACCGGGTGGGTCACTGGGCCACGTGGTCCTATCTGTACCTCCATAATCGGGCCCGATTGTTGATCGTTCCCTCCACTGGAACCATTACTCTGGTGGGGATTACCCGTTTGTAAAGTTCTATGGGTTGATGGTTCATCCTCTACCCGCTGGAAGGTATTCCTTGGGACGACATCATGCTGCGGCACGGCATGGCCTGTCTCACTTGGTTTTTCTGGCCTTTTTGACGATTTCGCCTTCTTTGGTGTGCTTGCTGTAGATATTGCAGCTTTGCTTGAAGGATTTCGACGTCGTTTTTGTGGTCTCATGACTATAGATGACCAGGTGGCAATGG
>NZ_CAHJWD020000315.1 GCF_903642095.1 Bathymodiolus brooksi thiotrophic gill symbiont
TAAATAACGATGGCATTACCAATAATGGCGTGATTACTATTAATAATTTAGAAGTGGGTGTAACTTGGCAGTATTCTGTTAATGGTGGTAATGACTTCATTGATGGCACAGGCAGTAGTTTTACACTAGCTAATAATACCACTTATGTGGCTAATGCCATTCAGATTAAACAAACCGATGCAGTTGGTAATGTCTCAGATATAGGTAAAAATACTTTGCGTATTGTCGTAGATAACGCAAACCCAATATTTAACTTGCAACCCACTGCAATTAATGTTGATGTTGACACCCCTATTACAACTACTGTTTATGATGCTCAAGCAACCAACCTTAATGGTGGCAATGCAGATGAAGGTATTACTTATCGCATAAAAGGGACAAATGCCGATAAATTTTCGATTACTACTGATACTGGAATACTAACTTACAAAACAATACAAACATCAGCACATGATAACGATACAGTGACCATTGTTGCTACTGATGTTGCAGGCAATGAGACAGAGCAACTTATTACTGTATCGGTAAAAATCTTTACAAGAGGCTTTGTTATCAACGGCAAGAATGTGAATGATGAGAGTGGCCACTCAGTCTCCACCGCAGGCGATGTCAACGGCGATGGCTTGGATGATTTGATTATTGGTGCTCTTAATGCCGACCCAAGCAATAAAAAATTAAGTGCAGGAAAATCTTATGTTGTCTTTGGTAAAATCGACAACACAACAATCGAGCTATCTACTATTGCCAATGGCACAGGGGGCTTTATTATTAACGGCGAGATTCAGTATGATCGTAGTGGTGCCTCAGTCTCCAACGCAGGCGATGTCAACGGCGATGGCTTGGATGATTTGATTGTTGGTGCCCGTAATGCCGGCCTAAACGATAAAAAAGAGATAGGTAAATCCTATATCATCTTCGGTAAAATTGACAGCACAGCAATCAACCTATCTGCTATTGCCAGTGGCACAGGGGGCTTTGTCATTAACGGCGAGAATGCGATGGATTACAGTGGCTGGTCAGTCTCCACTGCAGGCGATGTCAACGGCGATAACTTGGATGATTTGATTGTTAGTGCTTATGGAGCCGATCCAAGCGGTAAAGAAAGCGCAGGCAAGTCCTATGTCATCTTCGGTAAAACCGACAACACAGTAATTAACTTATCTGACATTGGCACAGGGGGCTTTGTCATTAACGGCGAGAATGCGGGTGATAAAAGTGGCTGGTCAGCCTCCAACGCAGGCGATGTCAACGGCGATGGCTTGGATGATTTGATTATTGGTGCTAGTAAAGCCGACCCAAATGGCAGAATAGACGCAGGTAAATCTTATATTGTCTTCGGCAAAACCGACAACACAGCAATCAATCTATCTGCTATTGCCAATGGCACAGGGGGCTTTGTCATTAACAGCGAGAGAGTATGGATTAATTGGAATACCATCTTAGTCTCCAACGCAGGCGATGTCAACGGCGATGGCTTGGATGATTTGATTATTGGTGCTAAATCTGCCAGCCCAAACAATAAAGCACACGCAGGTAAATCCTATGTTATCTTCGGTAAAACCAACAACACAGCAATCGACCTATCTGCTATTGGCACAGCAGGCTTTGTCATTAACGGCGAGAAATCGGGTGATTGGAGTGGTGTCTCAATCTCCACCGCAGGCGATGTCAACGGCGATGGCTTGGATGATTTGATTGTTGGTGCTGATCAAGTCGACCTAAACGGTAAATTAAACATAGGAAAATCCTATGTCGTCTTCGGTAAAACTGACAACACAGAAATCAACCTATCTGCTATTGTCAGTGGCACAGGAGGGTTTGTTATTAATGGTGAGAATGCGTATGATTACAGTGGCTACTCAGTCTCCACCGCAGGCGATGTCAACGGCGATGGCTTGGATGATTTGATTGTTGGTGCTTATAATGCTGACCCAAACAATCAAAGAGGCGCAGGTAAGTCCTATGTCATCTTCGGCAAAACCGACACTGACACCATAAACTTAGTAACCCTTGGTAGAAATTCGAAATACGCCATTGACTATTTAGGTGATGAAAACGCCAACACTTTCACAGGCACCAACAATGATGAAATCTTTGTTGCAGGCACAGGCGATGACACTCTAATAGGCAACGGCGGTATGGATGTTTTCAACGCAGGTGCAGGTAACGATACCATTGTCATCAATGCCAGCAATGTTGCTGCATTAGCACAAACAGGCACAGGCAACCGTGCTCGTGTGGATGGCGGTGGTAACATTGACACGCTAACACTAGATGGTAGTGGCTTAACCCTAGATTTAACCAACATCAGTAATATCCGTATTCAGGATATTGAGAAAATAGACATTACTGGTTCAGGTAACAACACTCTAATACTCAATCTAAATGATGTGTTTGATGCCTCTACCAGCGCCAATATTCTCAAAGTATTAGGCAATAGTGGTGACTCTGTGAATGCCTCAGGGTTTGCTAAGATATCAGGTGCCAAGACTGAAAGCAGTATTAC
>NZ_CAHJWD020000316.1 GCF_903642095.1 Bathymodiolus brooksi thiotrophic gill symbiont
CTTTTGAGACAGACCAGTTCCTATTTTTAGCGATGTGAGATTTTCTTATCTTGCACTAGTGCAAGACAAAAAAATCACGTGCGTTTTACCGGCAAATGCATGCTGTACAGTTTATGTCAACTGCCCCCCAATTCTCCATGCTTTTCCTTTTTAAAATAAACAATTAACCACGATTCTACTACATAAGTATTTTTAAATTCATTTATGTATTATATTCTGCTAGCTAACGTGCACCTTTCACGGTGTTTGATTCTTTTTTCAGGCTCTCTTCCAGTCAATGTTTGTTTACTTTGAGTAAATAATAGAGTGCTCTCCCTTGTTAGTAACTAACGTAAAGAAAGAAATTACCTCCCTTTGACCAAATTCAAATATTTTTTTACAGGTATTTATCTCTGTTGTAGTAACATTTATAATATATTTATTAAATACATTGTACTTTATGATGAAATACATTTGAAATACTGCCGAGATACGGTTGCATATGGATAAATCGAATATTTACTTCAGCAATGGAAAAATAAATTGCGGGAAAACGCTCGATGGAATGTAAACAAAAACAATTAGGTGTTTAGTGAGAAATAAAATCAAACACCGGAAAAAGTACAAGATAGGGAAATCTCCGACACCCTTGGGTAAGATTACAATCGTTCTCTAACTCGGCAAGCCTCGTAAAGAGAACGATTGAAATCTTACCCTCGGGTGTCGGAGATTTCCCTATCTTGTACTCTCCCCGGTGTTAGATTCTATATTTCTCACTTTTGAGACAGACCAGTTCCTATTTTTAGCGATGTGAGATTTTCTTATCTTGCACTAGTGCAAGACAAAAAAATCA
>NZ_CAHJWD020000317.1 GCF_903642095.1 Bathymodiolus brooksi thiotrophic gill symbiont
CTATGCGTGGAAACGATGGTGTTGCCAGCGGTAATGACAAAGGCTGATAATATTTATGACATTTGCAAGGACAGCGACACAAAGTAGGGAAGGGTTTGTAACCCTTCCCAGAGTTAGATTTTAAACGCTAAGAGGGATTGCAAGGAAGGAAAAGGAAGGGTTATAAACCCTTCCCTACTTGGGGTGAATAAGGAAAGGGAAGGGTTACAAACCCTTCCCTACTTGGGGGAGTGAATGGGGGAGGGGAAGGGTTATAAACCCTTCCCTACTTCTTGTAGATCTGGGGGGAATTATTTGCCTTGTTGGTCGCCCCAGAGTATTTTGTGCAATTGTAGTTGTAGGCGCACATTTAATTGTTGCTCTAAAATCCAGTTTGCTAATTGTGTGGGGGTGATGAGGTCAAAGGTGGGTGAGAATAATACGCCTGCTAATGAGGGGTATTTGTTGAGAATATTAACGCTCCAATCAAAATCAGATTTGGAACTGATGACAAACTTGAGTTGGTCTTTGGTTTGTAGTTTTTCGATATTTTCATATCGATTTTTATCTGCTTCGCCTGAATCTGGAGTTTTAACATCCATTACGATTGAGACGCTTGGATTAACCTGTGTGATGTCAATACTGCCACTGGTTTCTAGCGAAATTTGATAGTTTTCTTTGACCAATCTATCTAGCAAAATATGGCAGTTAATCTGTGCCAATGGTTCGCCTCCTGTAACGCAAATGAGTTTTGTTTGGTATGGTTTAATCTTGGTGATGATGTCGTCAATGCTTAGTAGATTATTGCCTTTAAAGGCATATTCAGTATCACAATAAACACATCGTAATGGGCAGCCTGTTAGGCGTATAAATACTGTTGGTAAACCTACTTCTCGGGCTTCGCCTTGTAGTGAATAAAAGATTTCATTGATGTTAAGCTTGGTATTTTCCATAAATTTCCTTTATAAGCTTCCTTTAAACTGTGATTTTTTGAGTTGTTTGATTTGATTACGCACCTCTGCTGCTTGTTCAAATTTTAATTCTTCTGCAAAGCTATACATTTGTTTTTCCAGTGCTTTGAGTTCTTTTGCAAGTTGCACGGGGGATAAATTTACCACAGGTTGTGCATTGTATTCGCCCTCGGATTCTTCTACTTTTGCGTCAATGTCTAAAATGTCAACAATCGGTTTCGTTATGCTTTTGGGGGTGATGTTGTTGGCATCGTTGTGTGCTTGTTGTTTGTTGCGGCGGCGTTGCGTTTCATCCATGGCTTTTTTCATTGATTTGGTGATTTTATCGGCGTATAAAATCACATGGCCATTGATATTTCTAGCCGCCCTACCCATGGTTTGAATAAGTGAGCGTTCAGAGCGTAAAAATCCTTCTTTGTCTGCATCTAAAATTGCCACCAAAGAAACTTCGGGTATGTCTAAACCTTCTCTAAGTAGATTAATTCCTACCAGCACATCAAACACGCCTAGGCGTAAATCACGAATAATTTCCACGCGTTCAACGGTATCAATATCAGAGTGTAAATATCGAACTTTGACACTATGTTCATTTAAATAATCACTCAGTTGCTCAGACATTCGTTTGGTTAAAGTCGTTACCAGCACTCGCTCACTAACGGCAACTCGTTTGCGTATTTCACTTAATAAATCATCAACTTGGGTGTCTACCTTACGCACTTCAATCTCAGGGTCTAGCAATCCTGTTGGTCTAACTAGTTGCTGCACAATAGTGCTAGAAACTTCTAATTCATACTGTGCAGGTGTGGCAGATACCAAAATACATTGGTGAATTTTTTCCTCAAATTCATTA
Organism: Bathymodiolus brooksi thiotrophic gill symbiont; assembly: GCF_903642095.1. GTDB lineage: Bacteria > Pseudomonadota > Gammaproteobacteria > PS1 > Pseudothioglobaceae > Thiodubiliella. The sequence goes on from NZ_CAHJWD020000317.1 coordinate 1,801, forward strand.
AATCTTAACGGGCGATTGTCTAACGCTGACGGCAGTCTAAAGCCAAAATCAACCAAGGTTGTTTTACGCGCCCTATCGCCGTTATACATACCGCCAATTTGGCTTGCGGTTACATGCGATTCATCTAAAATCACCAATGCATTTTTAGGTAAATAATCTAACAAAGTAGGAGGTGGTTGCCCTTCTCCTTTGTTTGACAAATAACGAGAATAATTTTCAATGCCATTGCAATATCCCAATTCACTCATCATCTCAATATCCATATGCACTCGTTGCGTTAAACGCTGCTCTTCCACCAATTTATTTTGTGCTAATAACACCTTACGCCGTGCTTTGAGTTCTACTTTAATATCATCCAGCATATTTAAAATCTTGGATTTAGGGGTTACATAATGTGTTTGTGGGTAAACCGTTACCCTTTGTAGTAACTTTAACTTTTCGCCTGTTAGAGGGTCAAACCAATAAATGGCCTCAATTTCATTGTCAAACATCTCAAACCGTAAGGCTCGCTCTTCCGAATCCGCAGGAAATACATCGATTACCTCGCCTTTCACTCTAAAATGTCCACGCGTCAAACTCACATCATTACGGGTGTATTGCATTTGCGATAAATGCGATAAAATCTCTCGCTGATCAATCACCTCGCCAACACTTAAATGCAATACCATTTGCATATAACTGTCTGGGTCTCCCAAGCCATAAATTGCCGACACGCTGGCAATAATAATCACATCATCTCGCTCTAGCAAAGCCTTGGTGGCGGATAGACGCATTTGCTCAATCTGTTCGTTAATTGATGAATCTTTCTCAATATAAGTATCACTTGCTGGCACATATGCCTCAGGTTGGTAATAATCATAATAAGACACAAAATATTCCACGGCATTATTTGGGAAAAATGCTTTCATTTCGCTATATAACTGTGCTGCTAGCGTTTTATTCGGTGCCATAATTAGGCTTGCTCGCTTGGTTTGTTTGATGACATTTGCCAAGGTGAAAGTCTTGCCTGAGCCAGTAACACCCAAAAGTGTTTGGAATTTTTCCCCTGCATTTATGCCTTTAACCAAAGATTTAATGGCGTTTGGCTGGTCTCCTGCTGGAAGAAATTGCGATTCTAATTGAAATTTCCTACCCACTGTTTGTATTTTTGGTTATCATAAGGGCTCAATTTTAAACACTTTAAACCACTATGAACATTCTTTCTCGCAGAGTTATCAAAGTTAAACCCTCAGCCACACTTGCCGTTACTGCTAAAGCCAATGAACTTAAAGCCCAAGGCATTCAAATCGTGCCAATGGGCTCAGGTGAACCAGATTTTGACACCCCAAAAAATATTCAAGAGGCGGCCATTAATGCCATCAAAGGGGGGCAAACGCGCTACACTGCCGTTGACGGCACGCCTGAATTAAAAAATGCCATTATCAACAAATTCAAACAAGACAACGACCTAAGTTACACGGCGACTGAAGTAATGGTGTCATCAGGTGGGAAACAAGTATTTTACAACCTCTGCCAAGCCGTGCTTGACACTGGCGACGAGGTCATTATCCCATCGCCATACTGGGTGAGTTACCCCGATATGGTTATTTTAGCAAACGCTACACCCGTGATTGTTAAAACTGGATTGGAACAAGATTTTAAAATTACACCCGAACAATTAGAGACTAACATCACCGACAAAACCAAATTATTTGTCATTAATAGTCCCTCCAATCCAACGGGTGCCGTCTATTCCAAGGCAGAATTACAAGCTCTAGCAACTGTATTAAAAAAACACCCACAAGTGTTAATCATTACTGACGATATTTATGAACATGTCCGCTGGGGTAATGATGATTTTGTTAATATCATAATGGCTGACAACTCTTTAAAAGACCGTAGTATTATCCTTAATGGCGTTTCCAAAGCTTATGCTATGACTGGTTGGCGTATTGGCTACAGTGCGGGTCCAGAAATCATCATTAAAGCCATGAAAAAAATCCAAGGGCAATCCACTTCAAACCCCTGCTCCATCGCCCAAGCTGCCGCATTAGAAGCCCTTAAAGGCGACCAAAGTATTATTAACACCATGGTAGTCGCCTTCGAAGAACGCCACCAATTCATCGTCAACGCTCTTAACGCTATCGATGGCATTGAATGCCCAAAATCTCAAGGTGCTTTCTACTCATTCCCCCGCGTTGAAGGCCTCATCAAACGCCTTGGCTTAAAAGACGACATTGAGCTTTCCACCTACTGCCTAGAAAAACTCAACATCGCCCTAGTCCCCGGATCCGCCTTTGGTGCTTCAGGTTACATCCGCTTCTCATTTGCCACCAGCATTGATAATATTAAGCTTGCTGTTGAAAAACTCAGTAAAGTTTAAGGTAGATTGTTGGGAAAGTAATAAAAATTGATAAAAAAAACTAACGAAAATCATTCGCTATTAACTCGTCATAATTACTAGAAATGTATTCTAGTGTCAACATATTTTATAATTACTTTCTTAGATTTTTATATACTAGATTATTTGAGTGGGGTTTATTCAAATAGCAAATCGGTGATTTTACATTGGGGTTTAAATTCGGGGACGAGTTTGATAAGTAGTGCTCTCAGGGTGAGCAGGTCGTTGTCGTTAATGGCAATTTCGAGGGTTAGAAGGATTGGGTGGAGTTCATC
>NZ_CAHJWD020000318.1 GCF_903642095.1 Bathymodiolus brooksi thiotrophic gill symbiont
GAACCATTCCTGTAGAACAGAAACAACCTTATGACAAATATGATATAGCACAGAATACAGGAACCATTCCTGTAGAACAGAAACAACCTTATGACAAATATGATATAGCACATAATACAGGAACCATTGCTGTAGAACAGAAACAACCTTATGACAAATATTATATAGCACAGAATACAGGAACCATTCCTGTAGAACAGAAACAACATTATGACAAATATGATATAGCACATACTTGAGGAACCATTCCTGTAGAACAAAAACAACATCATGACAAATATGATATAGCACAGAATACAAGAACCAATCCTGTAGAAGAGAAACAACCTAATGACAAATATGATATAGCACAGAATTCAGGAACCATTCCTGTAGAACAGAAACAACTTTATGACAAATATGATATAGCACAGAATTCAGGAACCATTCCTGCAGAACAAAAACAACATCATGACAAATATGATATAGCATAGAATACAGGAACCATTCCTGTAGAACAGAAACAACCTTATGACAAATATGATATAGCACAGAATACAGGAACCATTCCTGTAGAACAGAAACAACCTTATGACAAATAAGATATAGTACAGAATACAGCAACCATTCCTGTAGAACAGAAAAACAAATTATGAAAAATATGATATCGCACAGAATACAGGAACCATTCCTGTAGAACGGAAACAACATTATGACAACTATGATATAGCACATACTACATGAACCATTCCTGTAGAACAGAAACAACCTTACGACAAATATGATATAGCACAGAATACAGGAACCATTCCTGTAGAACAGAAACAACCTTATGACAAATATGATA
>NZ_CAHJWD020000319.1 GCF_903642095.1 Bathymodiolus brooksi thiotrophic gill symbiont
CAATTGCTTAAATATTTCTACAATGAGAATTACAGTGAAACCTGATGAAACCGGACCCTGAGTAAACCGGAATACTGTCCATTCCGATCTAAATTTCAAGTCCCCAGTTTTTTCCTTAATAATCTTTGTTAAAAATCATTGAATAAACCGGACACTGCACATTCCGAATTCCGGCCTTGACTTGCGGTCCCAATACACTAATTACTGTTATAATTTATCTCCGTAAACCGGTCATGATCAGATCAATCAACCGTGTGTTTACATATATGTGAATATCGATCGGTAGTAAATTGAAGGGGCGTCCGAGGGGAAACGTATTGAAAGTGTTTATCGAAGTGTGTATATTAGCACACCTGTAATTAGTGATCACTGGTAACTCATGTGGTTAATGTTTAAATGTTCATTAAATGTTAAACAAACATGGAATCAACACATAAAAAGCGAAAGCTTAATCAAGATGAAATACCCTGTATAACTTATAAGTGGTTTTTTTTCGCCGGGACGCTTTTAAAATATCCAACATGGGGGAATCCTTCCCGAAAACAATGCATATGTTGACAATGATCATAAATGAACAACAAACAATGCCTTATTATTTAAGTGATGAACTAGCATCCAAGCCATACAATCATAACTTGAGATAATTTATTGTTAATCGGATTATACTTTATAGTCTTCACAGCTGGGAGTAATCAAACTTCCAGACTTGACATAAAAAATGACAAATACATTTGATTCTTTTTTTCTTTTTATTTCAATCATTAAAAGCTTGTGTAAACACAGTCTGACAGTCTAATTATACACAAAGTAATTAGGACACCTTTCATACATACACACATTCAATCTTATCGACAGCATTATTGATTATTTTACGCACGGTTAGATATAGTCACACTTATTTTTAGTTTATTTTCGTATCAACGTTTACTGGTTCAAAACACAACTCCGCTAGAGAGTATTACAATAAATGTAATTCTCTGAATAATTAAAAGTATTATACGCATTTAATGATTTTGTGGAAAAGTGTCCAAACAAGTAAAGAAATACGAAAATATTAGACAGTAGTAAATGTGCACCCTCCTGCAAAATAAAGAATCTGGACAAAAACCCGTGCATTATGCATAAGAAATTACGATACTCAATTATTTCGAAACAATTCCTATTTTGAATTGTTAGTTAAGCAATTCAGACAATCTGAATGTAATTCTAATATAACGGTCTATCCGCTAAATTTTGATTTTGGTTAAAACTCAGGATCGCAAAAATTAAGTATACCGCTAAAAAAATCCACCAATTTGGAAGAAAATCGTGAAATTTGGCTCCCGTGAAAAAACCACTTATACGGTAGTCAGAGAGTAGACACTGAATAAACCGGCCCACTGTCAATACCGGCCGTGAAATGTGGTCCCAATGGTGGCCGGTTTACACAGGTTTTACTGTACTTGATTTTTTAAGGTAAAATAATTGGTGCCTTTAGTTTGATTTGGACACAGTGAGGTAGGACTGTTATACCTGGGTAACCATGTTTAGTGGTTAGGTAGGACTGTTATACCTGGGTAACCATGTTTAGTGGTGAGGTAGGACTGTTATACCTG
>NZ_CAHJWD020000320.1 GCF_903642095.1 Bathymodiolus brooksi thiotrophic gill symbiont
TGAAATTCATCTCAACAATAAAAATAACGGCAATTACAATGATCAGCAACTGAAATACGCAAGTAGTTTATTTTTCTTAAGAACGGGTTAATTAATATGTTTATTGTTGTTGATCAAAAATTAGTCTGTCTGCACCAGAAAATAACAAAAAATGTCGCCCTTTAGCACGGGCGATAATCATCATCCCAATATTTTCTGCGATTTCTAAACCCATTTGTGTTACTCCAGAGCGTGAAAGAATGATAGAGATACCCATTTGTGCTATTTTCATAACGATCTCAGAGGTGATTCTACCCGTAGTATAAAAAATAAAATCTTTATGGTTTAAATTATCAAGCCACATCAATCCAGAAATAATATCAGCAGCATTGTGTCTACCTACATCCTCTATGGCTATTAAGACTTCTGTATTTTGACAAAGTGCACAACTGTGCACCGCACCTGCAGATTTGTAAATTTCATTATAAGTATTTAAATTTTCCAGTAAAGTATAGATTGCACTTTGTGTAATTTTAGTAGTAGATAACTGTGCATGATAAACTTTGTCAATTGAACAACTAAAAATTGTGCCTTGCCCACAGCCAGTGGTAATAATACGCTTGGATATTTTCTTACTCAGATTTTTGATACCATTTTTACTAACAACCAATGCTTTTTCTGTGTCCCAATTAACCTTAATACTGAGTAATTCGTCCATTGATTCAATCAAGTGCTGATTTTTAAGATAGCCCAAAACCAGTGCTTCTGGCGACATACCTAGAGTCATTAAGGTAACGATTTCTTGGTCATCAATAAAAATAACCAACGGGCGTTCAGCACTAATATGAACATCAGATTGGTGATTTTTCTCGTTAATAACCGTGGTTTTAAAAGTAAGTGGCAAATTTGCCTGACTGAGCTCAAGCATTGGATTTATTCTTTAATATTTTTGTGCCATAAACTGTGATGATCTTTTGCCCAATTTTCATCAACTTTACCTGTTGTCATAGCCGACATTGACCCTTCTAAGGCAACCCCCATATAAATATGACCAAACATACCCAAAATCATCAGTGTGGCTGATGCAATATGGATAATATTCATAAGTTCAATGACCTCTCTTTGACCTGAGACAATACCCGTAAATAGCATAATATAACCAGAAAAGGTAATAAATAGTCCTACAAAGAAAACAATCCAGAACCATATTTTTTCGCCCAAATTAAAACGCCATGCATCTACATGTTTGCCAAATAATCCACCACCAGACAGAAACCAATTAATATCGCCTTTTTGATAAAAGTTGTCTTTAATGAATTTAACAATCATAGCAATCAAGAATACACTGAAAATAGGCCCTACAATGTCGTGCATATCCATAGAAAATTCTGCCAGTGTGGCAAAAGCTTCCTTGCCTAATAAAGGAATTAGAAAAAACCTGCCAAACAGTAACACTAAACCCGTTAAGCCTAAGATGATAAATGAAATAGCAGTGCCCCAATGTATAACCATTTCAATAAATTTAAAGCGTTCAACCAACTTGCCAGAAAAACCCTTGTTTAATTTAAATTTTCCAAAGATAAGATAAATCAACATAACCGTTATCAGTGCAAGTGGTATCAAAATAAGATTTACGCCTTCGATTTGATTTTTAAGCAAACGCCAATCTTCTCCATATGCATTAATAAACACACCAACATCATCGCCAATTGCCTGCGTTGAATACGATTTTCCAGAACGCACATTACGCCACAATTTCGAGCCTGGAACGCCAGAATATCCTGCTTCTATAGGTGCTTTAATAGAAATGTCTTCAGAGGTATATAAATGTTTTAAATTTTGAGTATAAGCTGGTGCATCAACGGTTTTTTCTGCCGCATAGCTATATCCAAACAGCGAAACAAATAAAATAAAAATGCGTGCAAAACTATTCATAATAAGTCCTTATCAACAAAGATTTTTTTTGCATTTGCGTCATATGAATAACGATAGATGATCACCAAAATTAGCTATTACCTTCTATTTTTTATTTATATTTAACACATAACAACATAAAAACCCTTTATGATTTATTAAATACTCTTTTTATTGTAAGCAGTGCCCCAACCCCAAGCACCAGCACCAGAGCCTCTATAAGTGCCTCTTTCACGGAATATATTTGCCACCTCATCACCATCCCCCGCAAGTAAAGCCTTGGAAGAGCACATTTCAGCACAGATGGGTAATTTTCCTTCTGCAATACGGTTTGAGCCATATTTTTGCTCTTCTGCGTGAGAATGATCTTCTTCAGGACCACCGTTACAGAAAGTGCACTTATCCATCTTGCCTTTTGAGCCAAAAACGCCCGTGCTTGGGAATTGTGGCGCACCAAAGGGGCAAGCATAGAAACAATAACCACAACCAATACACAAATCTTTGTCATGTAAAACCACGCCATCATCAGTCTGATAAAAGCAGTCTACTGGACAAACTGCCATACAGGGTGCATCTGAACAGTGCATACATGCCACTGAAATGCTACGCTCTCCCGGCATACCATCGTTAATCGTTACCACACGGCGACGATTAATCCCCCAAGGCACTTCATTTTCATTTTTACACGCAGTAACGCAACTATTACATTCAGTACATCTTTCTGCATCACATAAAAACTTCATTCTAGCCATAATCCCTCTCCTCTTTTTTTTTAATATTTTGTTATACTGACCAAATACGACACAAGGATGCTTTGGTTTCCTGCATTTGTGTTACCGTATCATAGCCATAAGTCATTGCTGTATTAGCAGACTCACCTAAGACATAAGGCTGCATACCTTTTGGATATTTATGCTCCAACGATTCCCCTTGTAAATGACCTGCAAAATGGAAGGGCATAAAGACCACCCCTGGAGCGACTCTATCGGTAACCATAGTTTTAATTTTAACCTTACCGCCCTCGGGTCCTTCTAACCACATCATCTCACCATCGCGAAGATTATTATTATTGGCATCAACCACATTCACCTCAGCAAACATATCTTGTTGCAATTCTGCTAGCCATTTATTAGAACGACTTTCATCGCCACCGCCCTCATATTCTACCAATCTTCCAGAAGTTAAGATTAATGGATATTGTTTCGAATAGTCTTTTTCTTGAATTGAGGCATATCGTGTTGGTAGGCGATAATGTGAACGCCTATCGGCAACAGTTGGATAGTCTTTGACCAAATCACGGCGATTGGTGTAAAGTGGCTCTCTATGCACTGGCACTGGATCTGGGAATGTCCAAACCACTGCTCGGGCTTTAGCGTTGCCAAATGGAGAACAGCCATTTTTAATGGCAATTCGTTGGATGCCACCAGAACGATCGGTTTTCCAATTTTTACCTTCTGCTAATTTTTTCTCTGACGAGGTTAATTGATTCCACCAACCAAGTTTTTTCAGCATTTTATCGTTAAACTCTGGATAACCATCTTTAATTGCAGAGCCTTTGGAATAAGAATCTTCTGCCAAAAGATTAGCACCATTACGCTCAACACCAAAACGCGCTCTAAAGGTTAATCCACCTTCGGCAACAGATTTACTGGTGTCATATAAGTTGGGCGTGCCCGGATGCTTCATATCGCCCGTACCCCAACATGGCCATGGCAAGCCAAAATATTCGCCATGACACTCGCCACCTTTGGCAATAAGTGTAGTTTTATCAAAGGTATGCAAATTTTTCATGTGTTTTTTCAAACGCTCAGGTGTTTGACCAGTATAGCCAATAGTCCACATACCACTGTTAAATTCACGGGTAATGTCCTCAATCAAGGGCTCATCATTATTTACCTTAATATGTTTAAACAATTGTTTATCAATGCCTAATTTTTTAGACAATTTATACATAATAATATGATCGGGTAAGGAATCAAACATAGGATCAATCACCTTATCACGCCATTGCAGCGAGCGATTAGAGGCGGTTACTGAGCCATAAGTTTCAAACTGGGTAGAGGCAGGCAATAAATAGGTGCCGTTTTTACGCTCAGACAACACTGCACTGGTAGTTGGATGCGGGTCAATTACAACCAGCATATCCAATTTTTCCATTGCTTTTTTCATATCCAATGTTCGGGTTTGTGAATTGGGTGCATGTCCCCAAAAAATCATAGCCTTAATGTTGTCTTTTTGTGCAATGTTTTTCTTATCTTCTAACACACCATCAAACCACCTGCCAACGGTAATGCCCTTGGTATTCATTGGTTTTACGGCTTTGCCTTTAGATTTTTCGTAACTGCCTTGATCAAAACGATTTTTAATCCAATTATAATCAAGATCCCAAACCTTGCTCCAATGTTTCCAAGCACCGGCAGATAAGCCATAATAACCCGGTAAAGTATGGCTTAATATACCAAAGTCAGTTGCACCCTGCACATTGTCATGACCACGAAAGATATTGGTACCGCCACCTGAAACGCCCATATTACCAAGAGCTAATTGAAATATACAATAAGCTCTAGTGTTGTTGTTACCAATAGTATGTTGAGTGCCACCCATACACCAAATAAAAGTGCCTGGACGATTATCTGCCATTAGTTTTGCAGTTCTTCTAACTTGTTTTTCTTTGACACCCGTTACTCTTTCAACTTCAGCTGGAGTCCATTTTTCCACTTCGGTACGAATTTCATCCATGCCATATACTCGCTGTTGAATAAAGTGTTTGTCTTCCCAACTATTCTTAAAAATATGCCATAACATCCCCCAAACAAAAGGCACATCAGACCCAGGACGAATACGCACATATTCATCAGCATGGGCAGCGGTTCTGGTAAATCTTGGGTCAATCACAATCAGTGGTGCGTTGTTGCGTTCTTTAGCCCGAAATATATGTAACATAGAAACAGGATGTGCCTCCGCTGGATTACCACCTATTACCAATATTGCCTTAGAATTATGTATGTCATTAAAAGAATTGGTCATTGCACCATAACCCCAAGTGTTGGCAACGCCTGCTACCGTGGTTGAGTGGCAAATCCTCGCCTGATGGTCAACATTGTTACTGCCCCATAGTGCCGCCATTTTTCTAAATAAATACGATTGTTCGTTGTTAAACTTGGCAGAACCCAATAAATACACAGAATCAGAGCTAGATTTTTGACGAATATCTAACATTTTGTCACCAACTTCGTTAATCGCTGTATCCCAAGAAATTTTTTTCCATTTGCCATTGACTAATTTCATAGGGTATTTAAGTCGCCTCTCGCCAACTCCGTGTTCACGCACTGAGGCACCCTTAGCACAATGTCCACCAAGGCTAAATGGATGGTCAAAATCTGGTTCTTGCCCAACCCATACACCATTTTTAACCTCAGCTAAAACACCGCAACCCACCGAACAATGGGTACAAACTGAGCGAATGGTTTTCACCTTGGCTTTTTCAGTAACATTGTTTGCTTGAGTTGATTGCGATACAAATAAGGTTGGTAAAGCACTGGCAGCAGCAGTGCCACCAGTGATAACACCTGATTTTTTAATAAATTCTCTGCGAGTTAGTGTATTGTTTTGCAATACTTGATTATTGCTTGTTCTTGCAGTTAGTTTCATATATTCTCTCCTCGTTAAAAATGGTTAACTAAAATCTTGCACTTGAATAAAATTGACGATTGTGTGCTGTATTAGCGTAAGTTGCACTAGTTAGTGCCATATCATTCGACAGGTTTGGCGTTGCCAAAGATGTAGTTTTGCCCAATACATAAGTTGCCAAAGAAACACTACTGCCTAGTAATAAGGTCTTCCCTAAAAATTTTCTGCGATTCATATTCATATTATTTCCCCTCTAGTTGTATTAAAAATTAAAATATCTTCTTTCTGTTTGCATAAACCACTGTCCAAAATAAGCCACCAAATGATAATGCTTAACTTTTTCTATTTTAGACAAATCATTAAAAAAATCATCCACCCAAGAAGCAATGTTCTTTTCAAAAAATGTTTTTTGTTGCTCAAGTGATAAAGACAAGCCAGAAATTGACAAACGCATCACCTCAAAAACCCCTGCAATATGATCGGTTGGATCTTTTTGTGTATCCTGTGACTCTAAACCCATGGCACGAATATCATCTCTTAAATTAGACAAGGGTTTACCCATAAGGCATCCTGCTAAATAATGAGAATAATAAGGCAACAATTCACCCGTACCCAAGCCAATAAACAAACGATGATATTCATCATCCAAACTTTCTAAATTTTCGTGGTTGAAATTATCTTTAAGTGCTTGCCAAGTGTCAGTATTAATATGACAGTCGTTAATAATATCAATTAAATTTGAATTTGCAGGTGCAATTAGTATTGCGCTTAATAGAGCATAGATGTTTGATCTTTCTGCCTCTAAATGACAAGAGGAGTCAGCGTTCTTTGTTGTGTTGTTAATTGTTGCTTTCATTAACTTAATTGACTATTAAATTACTATGTTTCGTATCCTAACATAGAAGTAAACACTAAAAATAACTATCATTACATCCTAATAAAATAATAAACTAATAAGCTAATAAATGAAATCTATTCAAATAAGGCTTTAACACGGCAGTCTTCGCATTTTTCTAAGTTAATTAATTTATTATCGGTAAACATACTGTGCCCTTTTAATTTTTCCATCATTCTTTTGACCACTTGAGTGGAACCAAAAACTTTGCCACAATCAATGCATTTAAAAGGTTCGTCTTGATTGAGGCTTCTTTTATCTGATCGTTGTTGATCGCTAAAAACTAAACGCGCATTTAATTGCATAGCATTCTCAGGACAAGATTTCACACACAGACCGCATTGCACACATAAACTTTCTTGGAAATTGATAATTGGCGTATTGATATCTCCTGAAGACAGTGCCTTTGTCGGACAAACAGAGGTGCATGCCATACACAAAGTGCACAATTTTTCATCAATCAACACTTCGCCAAAATAAGCGTCATCATCTGCGGTGAAATCACATTGCGATAAAGTATTTTTGTTTGGATAGTGATATAAGAAATCAATCATAGCAAAAATACGCATGCGTTTATTGTATAAATCTATCATTCCTATTGTGTTGTTCAATGGTGTTATGCCATCCGAGATTTGCGAACTTTGTTCTACCAATTGCACAAAGCTAGCGTTAGAGTTATAACCCAAACTACTTAAAATTTTATCCATAAAATTGGTTTGCTTGTCTAACGCTTGTAGAGTTTGTGTGGGTTCATCGGCACAATGCACAATAACACTTTCAGCACCAAGGCAAAAAGCATATAAAAAAGATTCTAACCCTAAGCAGCCAACCTCTTCTAAAGCAATGGGCAAAACATTCTCCATCATATGTGGCAATAATGTCAAATTATCTGCAGAATGAAATAAAATTTTGGCAGATGTTCCGCCCGCATTTAAATAAGTGCTCATTAAGCTGTGCATTTTTTTGGCTTGGTCGTCAATGGTGGGATAAGCATAAGAAATTGCTCCAGTAGGACAAACACTGGAGCACCCTCCACAACCATGACAAAGGTTTATATTTGCTTCAACATGGTCACCATTACTACGAATAGCATCTGCTGGGCACACATCAATACAACGCTGGCAAAGTTCAGTTTTGTTGCGATTATGAACACACAACGATGTGTCTAGATTTAGAAATTTAGGTTTATCAAGTATGCCAATGAGTTGATTAACCTCTGTGAGCACTTCTTCAGTATGGCTTGTGTTTTTATCCAGTGTATAGTAACCAAATGGTGGCACAATAGCTGTTTCCACTTCCCCAATCAAATCCAAGACAATATCAAAATACTTATCCTCTGCCATCAGTATTTTATTTTCATTATTAACTTGTGCACTGATTTCAAAACTTCCCAAATAACCACCAATTGAGGTCAAGTTGCCGTAAGTAATATTATCAATATTTTTCTTTGTTTGGTTGCGTAGTAAATAATATGGGGTAAAGTCGGCACTTAGTTGATTGGCAACTGATTGTGCTCGTTCAATTGAAGTAGCAACGATCAGTATAAACCCTGAAGAGTGATAAGAGACAAGGCTAGCAGGATTAATCCAAACCTCCTCTAATGCGCTAATTGCTTGCTGTTTCGCTTGATTGTTTGTGTTTACTGTCATTGTTTTTAGTAGTTAAAGTTTCGTTATTGGTTGATTGTGTTTCATCTACAATAGGGTCTAAATTCTCTTCTTGTTCTTTTTGTTTTTCTTCTAAAATTTCTTCCTCTGCCTTTTTCTTTTCGCGTTCAATTTGTTGTTTTAATTCGTGTGGGATAATGTCGCCTAACAGTTCAAATGTGGTGTAATTTTCATCATAATCATTTAAACCATCTAAAATATTAATTGAAGGGGATAGAAATAATTTACGCAACGCTTTCTTTTTTAAAATTTCACTGACCTTACTAGACATAAACATTGAATAATCAGATTCTTCATTTAAAGTGTCAATATCAGGCATATCAGCATCAGTTAAACTATTGATAGACTCAGTCGAAATTTCTTGTTGTTGATCTAATTTCGTGTATTCATCTTTTAATGATTCAGTCTTTACAGCTTGTTTGCGTTCATCAAACTGTACAAAAATACTTTTTTCTAGCTTACTCATAAACACTCATCTTTTGATAATGCTCACCCGCTGTGCCTTTAACCAATTTACGCTTTTTACGCTTTTCTGGTTTGTAATTTTCTAGCACAAAGCGTTCTATGGTTTGGTAAATTTGAATATCAATTGCCATAGCATATACCGTTTCATCAGTTTCCATATAAATCGCTGCTTCGTCATAACTAAGTGTTACTAAAAAAGGATTTGGGCGATTGTCGTCATCTTCACGGCACACAACAAAGATACTTGCATTATCCGAAACAAGGTTTTGATAATAACTGTCTAATTCGTCACGCACCAATTCTAGAATAAAACCATCATACTGATAAATGGGCTCATTATTGATATTACTAATTAGGGTTATCTCGTTTGTTTGCTCTACATTTTCCTTGGTCGGAATCACACCAATAGCCTGCCATTTTTCTGTTATCCATGGATTATCTATTTTGAAGCGTTGTAATAATACCGCCACATGCAAGGTAATGTTGTTACTACCAGATTTTAAGAACACTCCTTCCATGATAAAAAAATAAAACCAAATAATAAAATAATCTTAATTATAATACAAGAACTTTATATAAATAAGGGTAATTAAAAAAAATGCAAAAAATAAACAGTTGTTTAAGTGATCAAGACACTTCCTTGACGCTCAATCAGGCACAAGAAAAATGTTTTAGTGCAATTAAAAAAAACTTGTCTGTTGAAAAAATTGCCATTCGTTCTGCCTTCAATAGAGTCATTACACAAGATATTATTGCACCTATTAATGTCCCTGCACACATCAATTCTGCGATGGATGGCTACGCATTGCGTAAAAAAGATATGTTAAACAACTCGTCTTTTACTGTTATCGCTACAGTTTATGCAGGTCAATACAGTGATGAAAAAATCAAAAAAAATACCTGTATCCGCATTATGACAGGTGCAGTTATTCCACAGAATACTGATATTGTGATTCCTCAAGAATTTACAACCAAGGTAGGCAAACAAATTACCGTTGATAATTATATTGGCGGCGACAATATTCGCTTTGCAGGCGAAGATTTGGCTAAAGACAGTGTGGTGTTGAAAAAAGGACGCTTGTTAAATGCTGCTGATTTAGGCTTATTAGCATCATTAGGCATTGCCGAAGTCAGTGTTTGGCGTAAACTGCGTGTTGCTTTTTTATCAACAGGCGATGAATTGCGTGGGTTAACTGAATCTTTAAAAAAAGGTGAAATTTATGACAGTAATCGTTATTCTTTGTTTGGAATGCTACATAATTTAAATGTTGAAATATTGGATATGGGCGTGGTGAAGGACGACTATGCCACCTTAAATGCTACTTTTACACAGGCTGCACAATGTGCCGATATAGTCATTAGCACAGGTGGTGTTTCTGTCGGGCAGGCTGATTTTGTTAAACAAGTATTAAGCGATATTGGCACGGTTAATTTTTGGAAATTAGCCATTAAACCCGGGCGACCTTTAACATTTGGAAAAATTAATGAAGCATATTTTTTTGGCTTGCCAGGCAATCCTGTAGCAACAATGATTACATTCTATCAAATTGTCCAACCATTTATTAAAAAATTAATGGGGCAAATTCAAGACATTAAGCCTTTGCTTATTAACGCTAAAAGTGAGACGGATATTTTCAAATCAAAAGGCAGAGTTGAGTTTTTGCGTGCCAAATTCAGCAATAATGACGGTGAATTAACCGTGCAAAAACTAAAAAAACAAGGCTCTGGTGTACTCAGCTCTATGAGTTATGCCAATTGCTTGATTGTGCTTAGTGAAAACACAGGATCAATTAAGGCGGGGGAGTGGGTGAAAATACAGCCTTTTTACGCTTTAATTTGATGCCCCATATAGGCCAAAATAAAATCACCAATTTGCTCAATATCGTTAATATCTAACGACACTCTATCGCACTCAATGGGAATTTCATCACCAGCAAAAGCAATCACATTAACATCATTTTCAAAAATATTAGGATGATTGAGCGCTTGTCTTTGTAGCTCTATTTTAGGGAAAATTTCGCGTTTAAACCCCTCAACCAAAATCAAATCTAATTGCTTTAAATTCAGTTGTTCAAACAATGCAAACAGTCCTAATTCTTGCTCAGTATAACGATTGATTAAGGCAAATTTATCAGCAGAGCTGATAAGCACTTGTTCAGCACCTGCGTGGTAACATTCGTAACTGTCTTTTCCTTTGTGGTCTATTTCAAAATTATGATGTCCGTGCTTTAGATAAGCAAGGCGAATATTTTTTTGTTTTAAATATTTGATAAGTTGAATGATTAATGTGGTTTTCCCTGTGCCACTAAAAGCAGCAAAACCTAATATCGGCACATTTTTAATACGATTTACTTGAGTTAAAGAGGCGTAATCTTGTGGCGTGTTCAGGTTAATGAAGAAATCTTGATATTGAGATAAATCGGCAATTGCCAATGTATGCTGCTGATACCACAAATCAATTTTTCGATCACCGGTAGCTAAATAAGCCAATAAACTGCTGAGTAAATCAGTTTTTAGTAAGGCAAAAGTAGGCTGTAATCTATTACCATCATGTGCCACACAAATTTGTGCTTTTTGTTTTGTTAGTTCGGTTTTTAGGGTGGCTAATAATTCTGCTCCAATCATCGGGCAATCACAAGGTAATACTAACAAATAAGGTGTTTTAGCAACCTCCATAGCTTTGGCAAAGCCTGCCAAAGGGCCTTGAAAATTTGTTGTATTGTCTTCAATAATTGGGTTTTTAATAAATTTTTGATACCTTTTTCGGTTGCGATTGGCATTAATTAAAATACTATCAACTTCATTTTCAATCACTTCAATTACATATTGAATTAGTGGTTTTTGGTTGAGTTGTATTAGCCCTTTATCTTGACCATTCATACGACTAGAACGACCCCCTGCCAAAATGACTGCTGTTATTTGTTGATTGCTAATAATACTCATAGTGATAGTTTTTGATCGACAAGTTGTAAAGTTTTGCTTATGACATTATGCGCTATTTCTTCGGTATGTGTCGTAATAACAATACTGTGCCCTTTCTCCAATAATTGCCTTAACAGTTGATAAAATTTTTGTTTAATATCTTGGTCTAAGTTTTCTGTTGGCTCATCCAGTAACCAAATTTTTGGATTTATTATTTTTGCTCTGGCAATGGCAACACGCTGTATTTCCCCACTAGACAAGTTGTCTGGATGTTTGTCTCTCAAGTGAGTTAGGTTTGCCCAGCGTAGAACTTCTTCAACGCTATTTTGATGTTTCTTAGATTTTTTAAAGTGCAATGGATAGGTAATATTGCGTTCAACGCTACAATCAAACAAATATGCTTTACTGGCTAAATAGATGCTATCAGCAGTTAATAAGTGTCGTTTTTTTGCAGGAAAAATGCTATTCTGGTAATAAATTTCACCCATATCTGCACTCATTATCCCCGCCATTATTTTTAATAAGGTGCTTTTTCCGCTGCCATTTTTTCCTTTAATAATTAAACATTCTCCACTCATAAGATGCAATTTATCGATAGATAAAATAGGTTTATCGTATGATTTTTGAATATTTTTAAAACAAGCAATTTCTTCCACTACCCGACCTTCTCTTATTAAAAAAAGTTAAAAAATTAAAGGGATTATATACCTAAACACAAAAAACAGCGGTAAAGACGATAAAGAATTTCTCTTAGTTCGAATTCAACCTAGATAAGGTTTCTAAAATTCACTTTGAAAAAAATCCATTGAGATTAATCAATCGGGTATTATGACGCTAAGACTCACCTTAAAAGCTTAATATGTTATTTAAATATATAAAATTATTACTTGCTATATCTTTACTAACAATCCACTCAGTATCTAGCGCATCTAACAAAATTACCATGGCAACCACAACCAGTACTGAAAATTCTGGTTTACTAGATTATTTACTACCTATGTTTGAGCAACATTATCATATTCAAGTGAAGGTAATAGCCACAGGCACTGGTAGAGCACTGAAACTAGCAGAGAAAGGTGATGTAGATATTATTATAGTACATGCACCTAGCAAAGAAAAACAATTTGTCGAATCTGGCTATGGTATTGAACGCAAAAGTTTAATGTATAACAAATTTCTAATTGTTGGGCCTAAACACAACCCAGCCAATATCGTTACTACCGATAAAATCGGAACAATATTTAGTAAAATTGCCAGTCAAAAAATACCTTTTATTTCTCGTGCAGATAATTCAGGCACTCATATCAAAGAGCAAGATATTTGGAACAGTGCTAATCTAAAACCTCACGGGTCATGGTATAAACAAGTAGGACAAGGCATGGGGAAAACACTACAAATTACTGATGAATTAACTGCCTATACCCTTGTCGATATAGGGACTTGGTTAAAACTAAAAGATAAAACAAGTTTGATTTCTGTGTATGACAATGATTCAGAAGTTATTACATTTAACCCTTATAGCGTTATTCTGATTAATCCTGAAAAGCACCCGCACACCCATTACAAACCAGCCAAAATATTATCAAATTGGCTCACTTCTACAGCAACAAAAAAAATCATTAACCAGTATAAAATTAATGGGCAACAACTTTTCTTTGCAAACTGATGTCTGATAATTTATGGACAATGGTTTTAAATGCACTGTTCTTCCTTTTTTCTGGCGATAAGGCGCTGTGGGAAATAATTATCGTTTCATTGAGAGTTTCTTTATTTGCTATTTTAATTAGTGCGCCAATTGCCTTTTTATTGGCCTTTTTATTGTCTAATTATCATTGGCGTTTTAAAAAAATAGCGTTGTCTATTACTCACACATTGGTCGCAGTGCCAGCAGTTGTAGTTGGTTTGGTCATTTATTTACTGCTATCTAAATATGGCATACTGGGTGATTTACACTGGCTCTTTTCACAAAAAGCAATGATACTAGGGCAAATTTTATTGGCTTTTCCCATTATTTTAAATGTTAGCTATAGTGGACTTAATAGCATCAGTAAACAAGCAGAAGAAACTGCTATTACCTTTGGTGCAAATCGCTGGCAAGTCGCACTTATCTTAATGTTTGAATGTCGTTTTACTTTAATCACAGCCATCACTATGGCGTTTGGTCGTATTATTGCAGAAGTAGGAAGTGCAATGATGATAGGTGGCAACATACTACACCATACTAGAAGCATCACCACAGCTATCGCTTTAGAAACCAGTAAAGGAGAGTTCAGTCAGGCTATTGCACTGGGTATCGTATTGGTTGTTTTAGCACTTACACTTAACTTTTCTATTATATTTTTTAATAAAAAAACCAATTTATAAAAACCTCGCCCTTTGTCTAATAAAAGTTGCTTTTAGTAGTTATTATCAGTGATTTTTTTAACAAAATTATTTAACCAGTGCCTCAGTCTCTCTAGGGCACCTCATATCAGAAATCTTACACATAACCATAAAAAAACAAGGGGAATAATTTAGCCCCCCCCTACCTCTTTCTTGCTAATACTTAAGTCCACAGCTAACTACTTAAAAATATAAACATCATGCATTAAATTAAGCACTAACCAATACTCATCATTCAATTCTAAATTTTCTTTTTTAGCCAACTTGATAGTAACATCACGCTGTTTAATCAAATAGCCTTCTGCATCAAATTCAATGATGTTACCTCTTTTAATTCAAATTAG
>NZ_CAHJWD020000321.1 GCF_903642095.1 Bathymodiolus brooksi thiotrophic gill symbiont
AAAAACTACGATGCAATTCTATTGTCAAAATACGATTCGGCCGAAAAAAGATACTATACAGCCGGGAAGCCATAGACTGAATCGATCAATCAGTCCATTGGATGTCAATATTGCCGCGCTAAGGGCAGACAACCTCGATTCAACGCACAGGTGGCGCTTCATAACTACGTAAACAAAATCATCCGCGATACGGTACCTCAGAAAAACCTGTTGGGAAACGTTGAAATAACCGTAATTCGTGTTTTTTTTATATTTATCACAAGTTTATTCTCACAGGCTAATGACTGGTCGTTTTTGACAGCTTTTCCGTGTAGAAAAAGGGTGAAAATCGGTATTTTTCCAGTGACCTATTTCAAGCATCTCGTCGCCTAAAAATATGGCGGGGAAAAAACCTCTCTATATTTAACTGACACAATCACATCCCCCTTAGCCAATCACATCAAAGATGGTAAAAATAAACTCTAAAATTAGTAAGGAATCCCATACAAAACATCAAATCCCAGCATGCTTAGCGAAAAACTATATTTTGACCTCAAAAGGCAGACACCATTTCAGTGTATTTTCGAAGGAAAAATAGCGATATTTCTATTTGTTTCAGGCTTATATCTGCAAGCATTACATCTGTAGATTGTTCTCATGTATTTTAATATTGCATTCGTTTCAATTCCAGTATTTTAGATGTGAATGTTGACTTACATATTGGAAAAATTCCAAGATATAAACATCATTTGAACCACACATCCATGTCGTCATGTGAGATTTCCAACGTGACCCCTCATTTTTTCCATTTTGTAGTCTCTATTTGAAAGTTTACGCTTGATAGCTTCACTTATTGATTCCCTAATTAAAGGAAAAACAGATTCATAAAAATGTAGCAGCTCAAAGCCTGAAAATGGCTTAGTGTCACACTTCTTGCAGGATTTTCCAGGTGTAAACCATTCCATATCATTCTCATTTGCCATACTGTGTGTGTACATTTCATTATTTAATTTACAGATTCCTTCATTGGTTTATATTAATGTGCATGAATATTATTTGACCCCTAGCTCTTTTCTTTATACTTGTTCTCAGTTTGCAACATTTACATTTATAAACATTTATGTCAAAATCCAACTGTACAAAGGTCCATCCAGGCAGAGATCCAGGTCCATGCAGTGTGCCCAAATGTGGTATTGGTAAATTTGATCCTTCAAACAGATATGTACATTTTTTTCAGATTATGTTTACAGGCAATATTATAAGATTACTGATACTGATTGTTACATGTATTTGTAGGAGATGTGAAAGTGCATTAAACTTCATTTTTGAAATTTAAAGCAGGTGAACCTGATGAGGCATCAGATGCAAAGAGAGCATGCACAGATAATGAAGATAACAAATGGTTTTTTTAATCCAATTTCAGCCTTTGCTCAAACCAATCTAATCATAGAACTGAAATTGACTGTTTATCTTTTCAGCAAGAAATTAATGTTTTAATTTCAGAGAAGTTTTCACAGTATGATGATACATTTTCTTCCTCACTTTGTCATTCTCATTACAACAAATTTATTAACAATTCACAGTTCAGTGCATTGTTTGTGAGAAAAATTGTCGCAGTAATGATATCATATGGTTTTTAAAACTGTAGGCGAGGAAAAGAGAGACTTGTTTTTGAAGTATTTCAGTTTTAATAAAAATATAGAGAATGATCGATTTAGATGTTGTCCCTATTGTTATAATTCTTTTAACTTTTTCTCTAGATCTGATGCAGCAGAGGAGAAATTGGCTCAAACCTCTTCATACTTGCAGGATTGTTTAAGTAAACAGTTGTTTATTGAAAAACATAAAGTTACAGGCCAGAATGTTGACATCTATACTTTTCAGATGATATTGCAGTTTGTCGTCAAAGCTTTTGAAGAAGAGAGTTCTTTACTTTTACCTGAAGTTTATGACAGATATAAACTTCTCTTACATAAAAATGACCTCAACATTGTTATTGACAGTGACAAAGATATGTCCAAATTGTTACACTTCACTCAATTGATATTTAATATGTTAAAATCTGTTCTTGGCAGAGCTTTATTGTGTTATGTACCAAAAAAGAAAAACCTTGGTCGTCTGATATACAGAAATGATGCAGATGTTTTAGGAAGTTGCCATTCACTATTTTTGGCAAATCATCGCTCATCAAACCAAATTGCCCTGATGGAGAAAGAAAACTTAAAATTAACAAATAAAATTTCTTCTCTTATTACAGATGATTTAAAGAAGAACACAAAGCATGAAAGTCTTGAACATGCAGCACAAATTTTGAGAAATGTTATTAAATTGTATGTTTCAGACAGAATAAAGACTGACAGATTACCAGATATTGACAATTTTAATTGTAGAGATGAGATTTTTAAGATCCACCCTTTCTTGTGGAATTTTTTATTTAGATTTGTTGACAAGATTACAATTATTATGATAATGCTGCCTTGAAATATTGTATTAAATGTTACACAATTAAATAATCAAATTACCACAGGATTGTTTTCATATGCTGACTAGATGTTAATATAATGATATTTTAGTATCCCCTCACCTATGAAGTTGTAAAGTAATACAACCTCCTATCTGTGCATCCATCCACAGGGACTCTGATAACTATTTCTCACAAATATGTGCTCTCGGGCAATTTGATTTTTTCTATGAGATTGCCATTGCCCGAGAGGGGTTATAAAAAAACAATAGCCGAGGACAAAATATAAACCAGGGAAGCACAGAAACAAACCAACAACAACCAACCGATATAACACAAAAAATCACAAACGCACATGAACAACACAAACTCCCGAATAATCTAAAGTGAACTCGGGTGATCCGGAAGGGTAAGCAATTCCTGCCTATTGCAATACATCTATGTGTGTCCATCATCAAGTCTGGTAGGACTTTAATCCGGAGAAGGGCAAAGGATCTAAAACAGCCTCAGATCATTTGTCATCTGGGTGCTGTCAACCAGCTCATGATGTCTGCTGTAGAATTTTTTTTCTAATTTTAAGAGTGCTTGGAAGGCCCATGGGATATCATGATAACCACTGAAAAAAACCAAAGTAACTTTGCAAAGAAGAGTTATGATTCAAAATTTATCTAATCTTACAAAAAAGTTGCCTTTGAGGTCCCTTACAATGCAAGGTGCTGTGTCAATAGAAATAACTGAAATTATATGGATCTGCAATGTTATGGGATTTTTCTTCAAATTTGGAAAGCAGATTGAAGAAAACATAGGATTCAATATTTAACCAAACTTGCATATATATCAGTCACAAGATGCTGTGAACAGAAATAGGTGAAATCAGAGATATAATAACTGAAATTTGGTAATTTGCAGCTGAAATGATATATGGTTTTGGTTTCTTTAAAGTAAATTATTTAAAATTTTCACTCAAGTTTGTTAATTATTACTTTATCACAAACTTTTTCTGGCCCAGTCTGAGCAAATTCTTTCCAACTTATCCATTTTGTACTTTCCCACCAGGCATGAATAAAGTTTTTTTTGTTAAACAAAATTTATTAATATGATTTTGACAACAACACTATGGAAGCAATTTTCACTTAATTCTGACCTTATCCACAAACTTTCTTTACACAGTCTGTACATTCTTTCCATATTTTTTAAAAGATATTTATTTACATTTCGGCCTTGAAAAATATATGTTCGAGTTCTTAAAACTACAGTAATGTTAGTCAACTGGAAAGGAAAATCCCGAGAGTACCCGAAAAGCACTTCATTTACGCCGCCTCGTCGCAATTTTCATCTTGACGGGTGCTGATTATAACTGACACAATCGTATCCCCGGTGATAAACCTTGCAACTTTCTGGATATATGTCACCCACGATAATAAATTGTGTATTAAAAGTAAGAAATTTACCAGCATATTCAATAATAAATTAAACAAAAGATGTTTTCTGTTGTCGAACAGGGTTGAGAAATCTTGAAGGTCCATTTTATGAGAGTCATTACTTGTATGAAAGTAAGAATACCGATGCAAAATTTAAACATTTACGTTCCCGAATGTCCGTAGAAATGATCCTTTCAACAAAATATTACAAATAACCATAATCGAAGCTACAAAGCAACAAATTCCTGAGGCCGTCCTCTGACATCCATCACGTCAATATTTACGTCGAAAATCACGTGACAAAAAACGTCAAGTGAACTCTCCTGTGTCGCTGGCTTCCCGGCTGTATGGGAAAATGTTCAAATGCCTTCTTCTCCCG
>NZ_CAHJWD020000322.1 GCF_903642095.1 Bathymodiolus brooksi thiotrophic gill symbiont
GTCAGAGGCTCTTTATTAGGTGGTCTAAATATCGTTACCAAAGAAGGCGATGGTAATATTGATGTAGATATGTATGGCGGTTCCAATGTCCTAACACAAGTCGGCAACGGCAACATTCAAGTAAGACAATTCGGCGGTGCCAATATCATTACCAAATCAGGTGATGGCAATATCTTTGCCTTGTTATTCGGTTTAGCCAATGTCGTTACCCATGTTGGCGATGGCGATGTTTATCTATTAATGCTAGGTATGGGCAATGTTGCCACCAAAGTAGGGGATGGCGATGTTGTTGTCGGTATGTTTGGCATTGGCAATGTCTTAACCCATGTCGGCAACGGCATGACTGCCGCATTAATGGTATCTGTCGGTGTTAATTTCTTCACCAAAGTTGGCAACGGCCCAACACTGGCCTTAATGTTTTCAATGGCTGCCAACATCTTTACCCACATTGGCAACGGACCCACTGCCGCTTTAATGATAGGCGGACTAGGCAACATCTTCACCAAAGTTGGCAATGGCCCCTCAGTGGCAATAATGCTAGCAGGCAAAGCCAATATCTTCACCCATATCGGCAACGGCTTTAGCGCCGCTTTAATGATAGGCGGACTGGGCAATATCTTCACCAAAGTTGGCAATGGCACAACCTTAGCAGCCATGGTCGGCAATGCCAATATCTTTACCCATATCGGCAATGGATTTTCAGTCGCATTTGCCATTGGACAAGCCAACATTGTTACCAAAGTCGGCTCAGGTCACTTAATAACAGCAGCCATTGGACAAGCCAATATTGTTACCCATGTTAATTTAGACAGCAGGGGCAACACCGTGAGTTTGGTTGTTGGTCGAGCCAATATTGTTACCAGAGTATCCTCATTAACAGATTTTACCGTTACCGTTTCCCCATTAGATGCCGTTGTCTCAGACCCTGTTTTAGAAAAACACCGTTTATTCCCAAGAGGAGATGTCTTCTCCGCACCACAAAAATTCCTAACATCAGGCGTTGATTCACTCAAAGCAACTGGTGCCGCATTACTAGGCGAAGGCAACGAAGGCAGTATGGTAACATTTGCCATAGGTCAAGCGAACATCATCACCCATGTTGGCAATGGTGCAATGCTAGGCGTAGGCATTGGCAGCGCCAATATCATTAGCAAAGTCGGCCTAGGTCAAACCATACAAGCTGGCAT
>NZ_CAHJWD020000323.1 GCF_903642095.1 Bathymodiolus brooksi thiotrophic gill symbiont
CCAGTCTGTTGGTTAGCCTCTGAACTAAGATCTGTTAACTCTCTTGTGCCAGTCTGTTGGTTAGCCTCTGAACTAAGATCTGTTAACTCTCTTGTTCCAGTCTGTTGGTTGGCCTCTGATCTAAGATCTGTTGTTAACTCTCTTGTGCCAGTCTGTTGGTTGGCCTCTGATATAAGATCTGTTGTTTACTCTCTTGTGCCAGTCTGTTGGTTGGCCTCTGATCTAAGATCTGTTAACTCTCTTGTTCCAGTCTGTTGGTTGACCTCTGAACTTAGATCTGTTGGTAACTCTCTTGTGCCAGTCTGATAGTTGGCCTCTGATCTAAGATCTGTCAACTCTCTTGTTCCAGTCTGTTGGTTAGCCTCTGAACTAAGATCTGTTAACTCTCTTGTTCCAGTCTGTTGGCTAGCCTCTGAACTAAGATCTGTTAACTCTCTTGTGGCAGTGTTTTGGTCTTCTTGTTTTGTTATTCTCTGGTGTAATATTTGTTGGTCTCCTCTGATGGTAACTCTCTGATATACATTGTACTAGTATGTCATCTTGTACTGAGTTTCCACTGGTGTAGAGTCTGTCAGATCTATTGATTTCCTCTAATGTGCTCTTTAAAGTTCAATTAAAGTTTCAATAAAAACAACCTATGTGGCCCATTGATCCCCTTTCTTATACCGGTATGTATATACAATGTATATGTTTTCTGTCTGTTGATTGCTAGTAGGTCTTGGTCTACTTGTGTGGGCCTGTTGTCTGTCATGGTATCTATGGTGGTAGAAGGCTGGTTTTTCTTAGCTGTTGGTGCTGAAAAATAATGAAAAATATGAAAAACAAACATCTTCAGACAAATTGAGAGCAATTCTACAACGATGTGATGTAGCATATTTAGTGAGGCCCACATTCATTTTGTGCATAATGAATGGAAATCATATTTCAGAGATCAATAAAAACTTTATTGCTTAGACATCATTTCTTCTTTTTCATCAATGGATACAAATAAATATAGTTAACAAGCATGC
>NZ_CAHJWD020000324.1 GCF_903642095.1 Bathymodiolus brooksi thiotrophic gill symbiont
TGCCAGTCTGTTGGTTACTCTCTTATCTAAGATCTGTTTGTAAATCTATGGTGCCAGTCTGTTGATTAGCCTCTGATCTAAGATCTGTTTGTAAATCATAGTGCCAGTCTGTTGATTAGCCTCTGATCTAAGATCTGTTTGTAACTCTCTGGTGCAAGGCTGTTGGTTAGCCTCTGATCTAAGATCTGTTGTCAACTCTCTTGTGCCAGTCTGTTGATTAACCTCTGATCTAAGAGCTGCTGTCAACTCTCTTGTGCCAGTCTGTTGATTAGCCTCTGATCTAAGATCTGTTTGTAACTCTCTGGTGCCAGTCTGTTGGTTAGCCTCTGATCTAAGATCTGTTTGTGTAATTCTCTTGTGCCAGTCTATTGGTTAGCCTCTGATCTAAGATCTGTTTGTAACTCTCTGGTACCTGTCTGTTGGTTATCCTCTGATCTGAGATCTGTTGTTAACTCTCTGGTGCCTGTCTGTTGGTTATCCTCTGATCTGAGATCTGTTGTTAACTATCTGGTGTCAGTCTGTTGGTTAGCCTCTGATCTAATATATGCTGGTAACTCTCTTGTGCCAGTCTGTTGGTTAGCCTATGATCTACGATATATTGGTAACTCTCTTGTGTCGGTCTGCTGATTAGCCTTTGATCTAATATATGTTGTCAACTCTCTTGTGCCAGTCTGCTGATTAGCCTTTGATCTAATATATGTTGTCAACTCTCTTCTGTCAGTCTGTTGATTAGCCTGTGATCTAAGATATGTTTGTAACTCTTTGGTGCAAGTGTGTTGATTACTCTCTGATCTAAGATATGTTGTCAACTCTCTTGTGCCAGTGTTGATAAGCCTCTGATCTAAGATATGCTCGTAACTCTCTGGTGTCAGTCTGTTGGTTAGTCTCTGATCTAAGATCTGTTGTTAAATCTCTTGTGCCAGTCTGTTGGTTTAGCCTCTGATCTAAGATCTGTTGTCAACTCTCTTGTGCCAGTCTGTTGATTACTCTCTGATGTAAGATATGTTGTCAACTCTCTTGTGCCAGTCTGTTGGTTAGCCTCTGATCTAAGATCTGTTGTCAAATCTCTTGTGTCAGTCTGTTGGTCTAGCCTCTGATCTAAGATCTGTTGTTAACTCTCTTGTGCCAGTTTGTTGATTAGCCTCTGATCTAAGATCTGTTTGTAACTCTCTGGTGCCAGTCTGTTGGTTAGCCTCTGATCTAAGATCTGTTGTTAACTCTCTGGAGCCAGTCTGTTGGTTAGCCTCTGATCTAAGATATGTTGGTAACTCTCTTGTGCCAGTCTGTTGGTTAGCCTCTGA
>NZ_CAHJWD020000325.1 GCF_903642095.1 Bathymodiolus brooksi thiotrophic gill symbiont
GTCTACGACAAGATCTTCCCGGAAAGAGAATGGAAATTTACATGGTGATCCGAAGACCAAAGCAAAACTGCTGAACTCACAGTTCTCATCAGTGTTCTCAACTGATAACACCTCAAACATCCCAAACCTTGGAACCAGCCAATATAATGAAGCACCACAGATTACTGTCACCCAAAATGGTGTATACAAACTGCTACATGGCCTAAACCAACACAAAGCCACAGGCCCAGACGAGATCTCAACTAAGTTCCTGAAAGAGATGGCAGCACCAGTTACACCAGCTTTAACTCTCATATTCCAGGCCTCATTAAATCAAGGCCAAACACCTGAAGATTGGAAATTGGCTAATGTATCACCTATCTTTAAAAAGGGGGATAAAAGCAAACCAGCAAACTATCGACCGGTTTCATTAACTTCCGTATGTTGTAAGGTCATAGAGCACATCATTCATAGTCATCTCATGAAGTTTTTTGAAGATCAAAATATCCTGACTGACTATCAACATGGCTTCCGCAAGAAACGCTCGTGCGAGTCACAGCTGATTACCACCATTCAAGACCTGGCATCAGGCATTGACAGTTCCACTCAAATCGATGCTATCCTTCTAGACTTCTCTAAAGCCTTTGACAAGGTGTCTCACGAACGACTTGCAGCTAAACTCCATCATTACGGAGTCCGTGGACCGACCTTGAACTGGATTAAGAGCTTTCTAGCAGGCCGTACCCAGAGGGTGATCGTAGAAGGTGTGGCATCTGATACAGCACCCGTCACCTCTGGAGTACCCCAAGGGACAGTCCTCGGCCCACTGCTGTTTCTGATATACATCAATGACCTACCTAGTAAAGTAAACAGCACTGCAAGATTATTCGCTGATGATTGTCTCCTATACCGACACATCAAAACCAACGATGACACAACATCTCTTCAAGACGACCTTAACAACTTACAATACTGGGAGCGTGACTGGCAGATGCACTTCAATCCCGATAAATGTGAAGTTATACGCATAACCACCAAGCGTAAGATCATACCATCATCGTACTTCATCCATGGGAAGGAATTGAACATAACATCTAAAGGAAAATATCTGGGTATTACCATCAGTCAGAACTTGTCATGGAACAACCATATTGACAACGTATGTAGAAAGGCAAACAACACTACAGCCTTCCTACGTCGAAATCTGTCAAGCTGTCCAGCAAACATCAGGACTAAATGCTACACCACCTTTGTTCGACCGCAACTAGAATATGCCAGTTCCGTTTGGGCACCTCATACCCAGAGTAACATCAACAAGTTAGAATCAGTCCAACGGAGAGCAGCTAGGTTTGCTACTGGCAACTACAACACAACCAGCAGTGTTACAACAATGCTAAACCACCTGAATTGGGACACACTCCAGCAACGCCGTTTGAGAACAAAGGCGATTATGATGTACCGGATAATTAACGGACTCGTAGCGATTGAACCACCACCATTCATGCACCATCTAGGTGCCC
>NZ_CAHJWD020000326.1 GCF_903642095.1 Bathymodiolus brooksi thiotrophic gill symbiont
GACTTCCCTGGATAAACAACAATTTACGCAAACTTATAAATAAAAAGAACAAATACCACAGGAAGAAAAACCAAAATCCTTCAATGTATAAAAAACTGAAACATACAGTACAAAAAGAACAACGCAAAGCTTACTGGAAATATATTGAGAACATCATATTTGACCTACCCATTAAAGACTCCGATCAACATCAGTACTCGGATTTTAAACCAAAAAAGCTTTTTAGCTACTTCAAAAGCATTAGAAAGGACAACTCGGGCATAAGCCCACTGAAAAAAGATGGTATACTCTATACTGATACAGTAGAAAAAACGAACATTCTTAACCAACAGTTCCAATCAGTATTTACACACGATCCACCACATGACATACCTGACAAAGGACCTAGTCCTCATCCTATAATGGAACAAATCCACATAAACGATAAAGGTGTACTGAACCTCTTAAACAACCTTAACCCTCACAAAGCATGCGGTCCAGACAACATAAACAGTAGAGTGATGAAAGACCTAAAAGATCAAGTTGCTCCAATCTTGACCAAAATATATACAAAATCAATAGAAACTGGCACCATACCCAAAGACTGGAAACACGCAAATGTTGCACCAGCATTCAAAAAGGGCGAAAGATACAAAGCAGAAAATTACAGACCAATATCACTAACATGCATCTGCTGTAAACTGATGGAACATATAATAACCAGCAACATTATGAAACACCTCGACTCAAACAATATTTTATATGATTTACAACATGGTTTCAGAAAAGCAAGATCATGTGAGTCGCAACTCCTTCCTTTCATACAAGAATTAAATGCCAGCAATAACAAAAACATACAAACAGACTTGATTATTATGGATTTTGCCAAAGCCTTCGATAAAGTTTCCCACCGTAGATTATTATACAAACTGGAATATTACGGAATACAAACCCATACTCTAAACTGGATTCAGGCATTTTTATCAGATAGAACACAAACAGTAGTAATCGATGGAGTAACATCTAACACAGTGCCAGTAACATCAGGCGTTCCACAGGGTACAGTACTCGGTCCAATTCTTTTTCTAATTTATATCAATGACTTTCCGGAATATCTTACACACAGCAAACTAAGACTCTTTGCAGATGACAGTATCATTTATAAAGAAATAACATGTCAGGACGACTGCAAGAAACTACAATCTGACCTTGATGCAGCTGCAAGGTGGGAAGCCGATTGGCTTATGGCTTTCCACCCAGATAAATGTACAGTACTCACCATCACTCAAAAGAAAACACCCTTCAAACATGACTATATACTTCACAATCACATTCTCGAACCAGTAACTTCAGCAAAATACCTTGGAGTTACACTACAATCTAACCTTAAATGGAACACCCACATCGACAATATCACTTCAAATGGAAATAAATCTCTCGGATACTTAAAAAGAAATTTACAGATATCAAACCCTGAAGTAAAATCTCGGGCATACCAAGCACTAGTGAGGCCAAAACTTGAATACAGCTGTAGTATCTGGGACCCTTATACACATGACAACATAAACAAACTAGAAATGGTTCAAAGACGAGCTGCTCGCTATGTTCAAAACAATTACCATAATACTAGCAGTGTCACTTCAATGATTGACACTCTAGGTTGGCCAACTTTAGCTGAGCGCCGTCTTAAAACCAGATTGATCATGTTGTTTAAAATAACACACGCTTTAATTGCTATCCCAAACATCATACTGATCCCAACTGACAGCAGAACTAGAAAATCACACAATCAGACATTTAGGCATATAACAACACAAAAAGATACATACAAATGGTCATTTTTTCCACACACTATAGTACAATGGAACATCTTACCACAGACAATTATCTCAAGTCCATCTATAGACTCTTTCAGAGAACAGCTAACACCCGCTGTTCTCTTAAACATTTAAATTTCAAATACAATTGTACATAGTTTTAAATTTTTTGTTTTGTTTTATTCACACTTTTGATTTCACTTTATTTCACTTTATGAAATTTATGTAAATATTTTTGTAAATACCCACGCATGCAACAGTACGTAATCTTCAACGTCTTGAAGGAGTATTGTATACCTAAAGAAGAAGAAGAAGAAGTTGTCAGTGCTGATAGAACAAAAAATAATA
>NZ_CAHJWD020000327.1 GCF_903642095.1 Bathymodiolus brooksi thiotrophic gill symbiont
TAATTAAAATCTTTTTTTTTTTTACTTTTATTTTTTTTAGACATTTTCAAAATATATACATAACAAACACAGACATTACACAACAGCACAGACAAAGACATTATTTGTACATACATTTTCAATACAAACATATGAAATGTTGTGTCCCCTTGTCTCCATGCAATAAACCAAATACATAGTTTATTTAAGGATATATGTCATCAGATTTTGATTTACCCCCTATATATAATTATATATACATGAGTTTCTAATATAAGTTTCTTATGTATAAATTATTTTCTTGCATGTTGACAAAAGTAGACCACTATAAATTAAGTTCATGTATGCAACACCATTTATTATCATGTTTGTACATTTTATTTTCAACAAGTGCATTAATCTTTTCGATTTTCTCTTTTTGTTTAACTTTAACTTTGAAAATGTTAAGGAATGGTTTTGTGTCAGTCCATTTACAACAGTGAATATAATTTCTTGCCACAAGGAATAAAAATGGAACAATTTTTTGCAAGGAGCTTTCATCTGAAAAAATACCTAAAACTGTTTCTTTTGGGGTTAATTCAAAAACTTCTAAATCTAAAGCTGATGAAAGCCAGATATTAAATGAAGTCCAAAATCTCTTTGCCACAGGGCAGCCCCACAGATAGTGTAAGATGGAGTCTTCTTCTTGGTTACAGAAATTACATAATGCACTGTTTTTTATTCCCATTTTGTGTAATAACTTGTTATTTGGAAGTATATGATGCAGAAGTTTGAACTGAAAATTTCTTAATTTTGTATCATTTGTGATTCTATAAATATCATTAAACAACATACTACCATCTAGTTCAGTATCAAGTTTTTGTTCCCATTTCACAATGCCTTTTACAAAATTTTCTTTTTCATCTTTTTCTATGAAATATTTGTATATATATTTTGAAATATCTTTCCTCTGCATCATATTAGTAATCAAAGGTGGTTTCATTTCCAAGTCATCAGTACTGTAATGTTTTTTAATAACAGATATAATACCATAATATGTAATAGCATTTATATTCACATTGCATTTATCAAGAAACATTTGATATGTTAGAAATCTATTATTGTCATCAATGAGGTCCTC
Organism: Bathymodiolus brooksi thiotrophic gill symbiont; assembly: GCF_903642095.1. Lineage (GTDB taxonomy): Bacteria > Pseudomonadota > Gammaproteobacteria > PS1 > Pseudothioglobaceae > Thiodubiliella. Next base: position 1,100 of record NZ_CAHJWD020000327.1, read on the forward strand.
TATCTTTTTAATGCCATTTTCTGACATGCATTTTAAATAAAGTACTCTGTCATTTATCTTCAAGTGTGAATTGTACCATATAAAGTCTGTTTTTGTGACTTTATTTGAGTCATCATTAAAGTTTAAAGATGAGTACCACAAGAGTAAATCCTGCCAAAATTTTGATTTGATAACCAACTTATGAGCATCTTTTAAATTTAAATTACTCTCCCATATAATCTTATCTTGTAATCGTGAACAACGGGCACATATCAAATGTTTCCAAAATGCATTGTAATCTTCATTATAAAGCTTATATATCCACTGAAATTTAACAGATTTGGCATATATCTTTATATTAGTCAAATTTAGTCCACCTTCTGTTTTTTCTTTAAATAAAATAGTTTTTTTAATCTTTGCTGGTTTATCATCCCAGAAAAAATTTAATATTATCTTTTCAATATCATTTAAAAAGAGTTCTCCTGGCGAAGGTAAAATAGTCAGTGCATAAGTTAATTGTGGTATGATCAAACTTTTGATGATT
>NZ_CAHJWD020000328.1 GCF_903642095.1 Bathymodiolus brooksi thiotrophic gill symbiont
CAACTGTTCTGCTTGTGCCGATTACCAGCCGTGATTATACATGTATATAAGTTGAATGCTTCAAACTTGGTCCCTTAGTTTGGTCTGTGAAATACAGGTTTACATTATTATTGTGCAACAATAAATTCCATCCCACTGCACAATATATCTGTTCAATAACTTCCAAACCTCAACTGAATCTTGATTGATTTGAAATTTGGTTATGTTGTAATCAACAATAAAGGACATGTCAAACTTGAATTTTGGGTTTTAAAGTTACGGGAGGCCGGGGCATTTGTATCACATTGACACATTTCTGTTATTTTGGATAATGTTATTTCAGCCGTTGAATTATGCTTTTTCAAGCTTATAAAAAATAAGACCTATTGGCTATTTTGAGTGCAAATGTACATGTAGTGAAACTGAGACAGATGAAATATTTTGTTGTATAGAGCAAGGATAAAATTATTTATTTTCATAGAAATCTGGAGTAATATTTGATATATATCCATTTCTGAAAAATATAGAATGAATTAAAGCAAGTCTTAGAAACATGTAGTAACTACTTCCCTATATATTTTGGCTTGAGTATAGTGTATTTTAATCTCGTTGAGATTATATTTCCAAAGAAATTTTCTGCTCTATCTCCAGAAGGCAGCCAATTTAAAAAAAAATTGGTTTATTTTTTCGTCAACAGATTTACTTGACAACAAAGGCATAATTAAAGAAACTAGCAACTCATTAAGAAACCACTTAACATGAACTTCCAACACTGAAGAATAAGGTTGACAAATGCAAATTATGAAGTACGTCATGTATACATGTAATGTATATATCGTATATCACTTTTATTTTCCAGAAGCATTCTTACAAGTAAAGAAATTGATGGAAAAAACATATAGTGAAACTGAACAAAATATGTCTGAAAAACAGGGAAAAGGCCAGATTATGTTGCACTTGCCAATGAAGTTCGAAAATCATGTGATGAATAGGGAGAACGAGTTTTTAAGAAGTTGGAGTGGTTGAATCCAAGTCAGATAAAAAGTTACATGGCATCTTTCCTAACAAAGCCGAAGACAAAATCAGAAACTTCTTCGAGTACTCTACAAGTTCAGTTTAAAGAAATTCCCAATGAAGATGTCGGTCAAGATGAAACTCTATCAGAGGTCATTGCAGTGCTAGAAACTAATGATTATAATTCCAATATTGAAAATATTGTGGAAGAAGTGTACACTGCTGTGAACATGTAAATTAGCCATTATATGCAGGGATTCTAATTTATTTTCATTTTTTCAAATTAAAGTTAACTTTGAACACTTCAAGCTTTGCATAGTGGTTAGACAGAATATGTTAAATGTTCACCTGTGAATAAGTATGATATATGTTCAACCTCTTGTTTTTATTTCATTTCATATTGATGGGATATCCTTTTTCTGATAATTATAATATCAACTTGTCAATTTCTTGTCCTATTTACCAAAATGCACAAATCTAACACATTTAAACTTGTAATCTGTGATTATTTAAGAGTATAAGAGAAGGTTTTTGATACAGATCCATGATAGAAGAACCTCAGAAAAATAAACGTATTATTGAGAAGAAGTTTCACTATCTCATTTAGGATATATGATGGACAGAGCCAACAAAAAAATCGGCTTATTTTAACACAATCACATATATATTGTTTTCAATTGTTTAGGAGCTGGCTGCAAATTCATATGCTTATTGTAATGGCATTTGTTTTCTTCACTTTTTTTTAACAATAGGATTAACTTAATTTCAATTATTATTTCATTATTCAAACATAAGCTGCATATAAATGATTCAATCCCATACAATAGTATATTTCGGTATGGGGGCATTATAATCATTGCTGTCAGCACTTTGATTAAGATTTGTTTTGGAGTGCACTGTCAAAAAATAAATCAATAGATTATTCTGAAGCTGCTTTGAAAGTTTGATGATCAAATTGACTTTAGAATTTTAACCCTAAAACAATAGGTTATTGGGGGGAAAACAAATTGTCTATTTTTTAATAAAGGAAATGGTAGCTTTAGATGGAAAATTAAGCAACAGATATTTTTCATTAAACACTTTAAAAGTATAAAATAGAAAATCGGGGTCACAGACCCTATTCTAAAAAATTTGAGAAAATGTGATTTTCCTCTACAAATTATCTCCCCTTATAAAATATGAAATTTCAATAAGTATGAAATACCTCATACAAACTAAAATGAGTTTACTTATTTTATCTAATTTATCACCAATAAATCTTATTAGATCATTTTGAAAACAAAGTTTTAATTTAAATTCCATTTTAGCCAGATGCACAAAATGGATGCATCGTCCCACCCACCCCCCAAAACCACAATGTACCTTAATTTTATATCTTCATTAAACTCTTTGTTATACCTCTGGAATACTATACATAACTTCTGTATTGATATTTTGGTACTTATTGAGCATTAACACTGCTCTACTGTTTTTCCTATTCACCTTGTCCATTTTCGGCTAAGTGCACATGTACTAAACTTTTGTCCTTATTTTCACCATTTTATCTTAATTTGCCGAAGGTGGATTTTTTATATGTTTTTGTATGAAAACAAAGTTATATCGAAATAAATTAGGGATATTTTTATTTTCTCCCCCAAGGGAGATATTTCCTGTTATATATGTACAATTTTTGCATAAAAGGCCATTTACTGATTTATGGGTATATTAAAGTGTGGCCTGTAAAAAATCCATGCGACCAAATATTGAGTATATTATGTTAAATGATACAGTGAAAGTTGATTAATCCTGGATACTATATGAGACAGACACATTTTATGCTATACAAGATATATTGGAGGTTGAAATATTGTAAAATTCATTGTTTTTGCTTCATTATATATTGAAATACTGGATAAATCAAAAAACCCTAATAATCCAGTCAAATAATAAAATTTGAAAAAAATATTTTGTGTGTTAATTGTACTTGGCCAAAGGTATTTCATGGACAAGATTTCATAAGGTTTTGAAAATATCACTATGTTACGAGTTTGCATGGTTTTCTGTGAGACAGACACTTAAGAAATACCTGAGCCAATATATTGTTCTGCTTTATTATTCAGGAGATAGTTTGCCAGACACAAGATTGCAGCCCTAAAGTGGTCTGATAGACAGTGTATTTCTTTCAGAACAATTTTGTTCATGTCAGGAGTGCAACAGTTTAAAAATGGCATTTTTTAAAACCACCACATTAAGCTTAAAATGACTTGTATGCACCCAAAAGGGTTTCTAATAATATAAGAATTCTTGCTCGAGTTTTCATAAATTCTTTAAGGTCAATTTCAAAGCAGAACTTTATTCATCTAACTTCAGATTGTATAAAGCAATGGTATATGGATAATACATTTTCATGTAACTTCTAAATTTAAGAAGCCAGCTACTTTAAACTTTGTCTTATAATTAACAAATAGCCATATTGCAGTTATAAATTTTTAT
>NZ_CAHJWD020000329.1 GCF_903642095.1 Bathymodiolus brooksi thiotrophic gill symbiont
TGTATGTTAATTAAAACTGTTACAATGTTAGAGTTGTTGGTGTATGTTAATTAAAACTGTTACAATGTTAGAGTTGTGGTGTATGTTAATTAAAACTGTTACAATGTTAGAGTTGTGGTGTATGTTAATTAAAACTGTTACAATGTTAGAGTTGTTGGTGTATGTTAATTAAAACTGCTACAATGTTAGAGTTGTGGTGTATGTTAAATAAAACTGTTAGAATGTTAGAGTTGTGGTGTGTATTAATTAAAACTGTTACAATGTTAGAGTTGTGGTGTATGTTTATTAAAACTGTCACAATGTTAGAGTTGTGGTGTATGGTAATTAAAACTGTTACAATGTTAGAGCTGTTGGTGTATGTTAATTAAAACTGTTACAATGTTAGAGTTGTGGTGTATGTTAATTAAAACTGTTACAATATTAGAGTTGTTGGTGTATCCTCACTAAAACTGTTACAATGTTAGGGTTGTGGTGTATATTAATTAAAACTGTTACAATGTTAGAGTTGTGGTCTATGTTAATTAAAACTGTTACAATGTTAGAGTTGTGGTGTATGTTAATTAAAACTGTTACAATGTTAGAGTTGTGGTGTATGTTAATTAAAACTGTTACAATGTTAGAGTTGTGGTGTATGTTAATTAAAACTGTTACAATGTTAGAGTTGTGGTGTATGTTAATTAAAACTGTTACAATGTTAGAGTTGTGGTCTATGTTAATTAAAACTGTTACAATGTTAGAGTTGTGGTGTATGTTAATTAAAACTGTTACAATGTTAGAGTTGTGGTCTATGTTAATTAAAACTGTTACAATGTTAGAGTTGTGGT
>NZ_CAHJWD020000330.1 GCF_903642095.1 Bathymodiolus brooksi thiotrophic gill symbiont
TTGGCTTCATCTCTGGGAGATCAACAACCCTACAACTCCTAAAAGTTATGGATGAGTGGACCAAAATTCTTGACAAGGGTGGGAAAATTGACTCAGTATATATGGATTTTATGAAAGCTTTTGACAAAGTACCACATAGAAGACTTCTGCATAAGATGCATAGGTATAAAATAAGTGAGAAAGTAATTAAGTGGGTAGAAAGTTTTCTTAACAACAGAACACAAAAAGTAATTGTAAATGGCACTGAGTCCAAATGCCATCATGTCACAAGTGGGATACCACAAGGTAGTGTCCTGGGCCCTATACTCTTCGTTATATATATCAACGACATGCCAGAGATGGTAGAGTCATCCACCTATCTGTTTGCTGATGATACAAAAATTTTCAGAGAAATTAGAGAGGAAAAAGATGAGAAAATGCTTCAAGCAGATTTAGATAACTTACAAAGCTGGTCAGATACATGGCTATTAAAATTCCACCCTAACAAATGCAAAGTGATGTCAGTTGCCAATAAAAGCGTGGACAAAGGAACAAAACACTATCACCTATATAATAACGATGGCAACAGAATTGAGTTAAAACAATCTGACGGAGAAAAAGACATAGGAGTATTTGTAGATGAAAATTTGTCCTTTAATAAGCACATACAAAATCAGGTGAACAAAGCAAACAGCATCATGGGATTAATCAGAAGAACTTATACATATTTAGATGAACAAAGCTTCAAATATTTATTCCAAGCTTTGGTTAGACCTCATATTGAATACGCCGAAGCAGTCTGGTCTCCATTTAAAGTGGGGGATATTGAAAAAATAGAAAACGTACAAAGAAGAGCCACCAAACAAGTACCTACTTTAAAAAACATGGAATATAACGAAAGACTAAAGAAACTCAAGATGCCCACTCTGAAGTATAGAAGAATGCGAGGAGATATGATAGAAGTATTTAAAATAATAAATGATATTTATGATCCTCTAACAACAGTGGATATGTTTGAACTAAACACAACTTCAAACACAAGGGGACATAGCAAGAAGATGAAGATAAAAACAAGTAGGCTGAATGTGAGAAAATATACCTTCGTCGTTAGAATTGTCGAAATATGGAATAGCCTCCCAGAATCAGTTATACAGGCAAAATCAGTTAAAAATTTTGAAATCGGCCTAGATGAGCACTGGAAGCACCAAGAGTGCAAATATGACTTTACGGCAAACATAAACATAAGATCAAATTCCGGAAGTGACGTAAAGTCGCGCATCAATGATGTGGATTTAGAGGCGGACATAGTGGCAACAAGCCAGCGTCCACTGTAGTTCCTATGGTATCCTATGGTAAGAAGATACATATGCGCTGATGGGTAGGTAAAAATAAGGCT
>NZ_CAHJWD020000331.1 GCF_903642095.1 Bathymodiolus brooksi thiotrophic gill symbiont
AATTGGCCATTGTTGTCGTGATCGATTGGTAGTTGGATTTCCGACTACATGTGCAATCAGTGCCTATCACCACTAACTCTATGAGCTTGAATCTCGCTCATGGCAAGATGTACTCGATACAACTTTATATGATACATTCTTTTCAGTGAATTGCGACTGGACGATGGTCTTCTCCGAGTACTCCGGTTTCTCAAAACAATAAAACTGACCGACAGGATATAACAGAAATACTATTGAACGAAAAGGTTGAAGATACCAATGGGGTCATCATAAGTTGTAAGTCAAAGCAGGATGGACAATGCAAAAAGTGTCGATAAAGACCTTAACCCATTCACCTAAACGACAGAGCGAAATAATCGACATTGCTTAGGCAAAATATAGTCGCCGTCTTAATCTCCTTTATTATAAAGATATACTGTGTTTACCGTTAGGGAATATTTGCTACAAACGGTTACGAATGTGCCCTGCTTGTCGGAAGCAATATCCGGTCCATTCTTTATTTATGACCTATCACACAAGTGCTAGAAACAGGGAGATAGAAGGCTAGGTTTACTAGCGAGTGAAAATTTGCTTTTTATCTATCGGCAATCTAGGTATATTGTTTTCATCCTGTAATGTCTAAAACAACTGATAATTGTCTGAAAAGAGCAGAAAAAGCGTCGTTCTAATCGGTTGATTTTGAGTGATTGTTGGTGTTTAACGCCATTTTCAGCAATATTTCAGCTAAATCATGGCAACCATTCTTAGATGTGTAAGAAGCTGGAGTACCCTGAGAGAACCACCGACCATGGGCAAGCAATTGGTAAGCCTTAGCATTTGCGGCTGCGAGTCGAGTGCAGCTTTTTGTAATTTACAAAGACCGGGCGCGAACCCATGCAGTATTGGTGATAGGCTCGTATGAGTTGCTAGGTAATCCAACTTTCTAACTCATTGAGCCATCCATTCTAATCGGGATCAAATGTGTCCTCTATGAGGTCTGCGTCTATGATGGTGGTGCTTGTATTACAGTCGATCTACATGAATCAGATAAAAGAAATGCTTTACTAGGACCTTTACTAATTGATAATTAAC
>NZ_CAHJWD020000332.1 GCF_903642095.1 Bathymodiolus brooksi thiotrophic gill symbiont
GTCATGGCGGCCATCTTGAATTTCTGATTGGCAAACGATTCACAAGTTTAGTACAGGACCACCCAATGATCATTCCTGCAAAGTCACAATTCAATCAGTCGGAAAGCAAACCCATGATTTGACCGTTATAGCTAGTGATTCTAAAACCACGCAGTCAGGGGGCGATAACCGCAAAAAATTCCCGCTAGGTGCCGCTTTACAAGTCCCGCAAAATTTTTCATTCGCGCCGTTGTAGGATAAACCTGAAATAAAGTATTAAATAGACAAAATTGTGATAGAAACGTGATTTCTATAAAATATATATATATTTTTTGCAATGACTGGCTATATCAGACAAGCGACCGAGGTTTATATTAGTCAAAAACGTGTTTCGAATCGTGCATTCTAAAATGTGTAAAAACACGAGGTTCGGTTTGTTTACATTTTTCGGCCAATGAAAAAGCTGACACAATTCTATATTAGGACATGAAATTGATGATACAGGAGTGATATAGCATCATCAACCAATAGTAAATGCTCTCTCAACTGGAAATTCCGTCACCCTGAATGGAAATCATTACTGAAAGAAAATTCGACGAGGCATGTTTTTTTTAATTTTCGCCTTGTTTTAGAGTAAAATTTGCCCATTTTGGTGAACATTTCTCCCCCAAAACACCCATGTAGTGTGTATATGTCTGCCTTTTATTAGATTTATTAATATCTTTATATTTTAACCGAAAGTTTACAAGAAAACTGCATTGTTTACATCAGATTACGCCCCCCCCCCCTTTTCTCCCGTCTCGTCAATGCACTTTGTTTAGACTCCTTTCCCGTTTGCTGTCAGTTAATCTTGTACATATCTAATGTGGCGATTATTTCAAAGGCAATTGGTTTATCAAATATATTTAGGAATGCTGACTTTTAAGTTTTACCTGATTTTCTTCTGCAAATGAATTATGAATTTATGTGTAACAGGTATACAATGATTGAATGAATGTGACTCTAAAAACAAAAACCAGCCAGTGTGTGTGTTATAAATAGAAATTAGGCTAAATTTGTTATCTGTATGTAACTGCATATATGATATTTAATTGATTAAACAACTGTAATTTGCAAGACTGTGATTTTACCATAGTTGACTAGTAGTTGTAATGCCTCCAAAAAACTTAACTGTTCTGAAGCCCACAGTGGCAGGGACCCTGGGCCCTGTGTTCATTGTCTGCAGGCAAAGCCATTTTATGCCTTACATGTTATAAAAATTTTAACAAATTTGTGAGGTCTGATGATTCTCTAAATGAACTTTCAAAAACTGATGACTACCAGTTAACTAAATGTTTTCACAGTTTGATCAGGTGGAATATTGCAATGTAGACTCTGACAATCTTGACCGTTACTGTTTTATCCTGTTTTAGAATTTGTAGTCAGTGACTTTTTATCCAACAAAGCTTTATTGTTGCCAGATTTGTACAAAAAAATTGAAGATTTAGTTGACAAAACAGCTTTAATTAAATCACTGAAAGAACCAGAAGACAAAATTGGTGAACCCTCTCCCATTAGAGGCAATAAATTCTCCCATTTAAGTTTGGAAGATTTCAAGGAAACGGGTGATGAAACCTTTGCATGGGAAAGTTTCGAGAAGAAATTGTCAGCTTACAGTTTTCTGAAATATTTGGTACAGGAAAATGATATACATGTAGATCTCCCAGGTCTTAAGACTTTTCTTTCATTTTCTGAAACTGACACTGAAAAATCCGAGTTTTGTTCAATTGAAGTTTTAGATGAGACAGCAGATTCAAAAGCCACAGTTTTGAAAACTTTGAATATTCTTCACAAAAAGTTTCAGATTGGGATAAAGCTTCAGTATCAAGTTGTTGTTGGGGACAGGAAATCTTATGACCATTTAATAAAATTAAAATCAGAATATGGAGGTTCATTAAGCTGGGTTTTGCCATATCCTGGAGACTGGCACATACTTTTTTTTAATCTCATTTTCTATTAAATTAATAATTTATTGTACTTAGGATTTGTTCAACTTTCATAAAAATTTATGGACTTTTTACTGTTAATAGTTTATGGAAAAGAAATACACTTGAAAACTAATATGTACAGTCATCTGTCAAAAGTATTGGGAAATGTAAAAAATATCCCTATATAATCAACCAAAACCATATCTTTTTCAAAAAATTATTGTGAAATCATTTCTGGATAGATTGTAACAAATTTTACACCAAAACATTCGGAATTGTCTATATTTTGTTTGTTTATTTGCTCAAATCTTTATACGAGTGGTTTTTATTTGTACATAATTTTTCCATGATTGTTAATTTTTAGGATTTATTTTTAGTTGAAATATATAGGAAAATCAAAATCAATTTTTATTTGTTGTGTTTAAATTATGTACAAATAAAAATAACTCATAACTACATAATGAGTAAATAAACAATCAAAATATTGACAATTCTGAATGTTTTGGTGTAAAATTTGTTAAAATCTATCCAGAAATTACTTCACAATATTTTTTTAAAAAAAATATGGTTTTGGTTGATTATATAGGGATTTATTTTACATTTCCCAATACTTTTGACAGATGACTGTATACATTTTCTTTAAATATTTATACATTTTTTTTATCTTTATATTGAATTTTATTTTCATGCCTAGAAAAAAAATACACCAGTTCTGTTCATGATTCATCAAAAGGATATAGAAATGTTTTTTCTTGAATTGCTAGAATAAAACCGGTGGACGTGTAAATTTTAGTCGCCTATCCTTTCTTTTGGGGAAAGGAGACCATATATAAATGTTTGTATTTTCCTAAATTTGTAGTTAATTATATGCATATGCTATTAAAATAGCAGCCTGCATCAGCATTAACATTTGTGCACAGCGTGCTTTTAAGTCATTAGGTTAGTTCTAAATAGTAAATGTATTTTTAGAAATAGGGAAATTCATACGGAGTTATCTTTCTTGACTGACAATTTTTCTGAATCTGAATAATTTTCGGCACTAAAAGCTGACAGAAACTCTTATTAATGAATAAAAACGTGTACCAGAGAAACATTTCGTTAAATAAATATATAACCTAGCGCAGTGTGAAGTTTGGGAATGTCATTCTACTGCAAACTTAATATATTTGCATTTTATTTCAATGCGATGGTACGGAGTTATCTTTCTTGGTTGACAATTTTTCGGCACTAAAAGCTGACACAATTTTTTATTAATGAATAAAAACGTGTACCAGAGAAACATTTCGTTAAATAAATATATAACCTAGCGCAGTGTGAAGTTTGGGAATGTCATTCTACTGCAAACTTAATATATTTGCATTTTATTTCAATGCGATGGTACGGAGTTATCTTTCTTGGCTGACAATTTTTCGGCACTAAAAGCTGACACAATTTTTTATTAATGAATAAAAACGTGTACCAGAGAAACATTTCGTTAAATAAATATATAACCTAGCGCAGTGTGAAGTTTGGGAATGTCACTCTACTGCAAACTTAATATATTTGCATTTTATTCCAATGCGATGGCGACATTCCATCGAGGGGGTCACCCTCTAAATCATCAAAATTTTAATAGTAATCTCCCGTTTTAACTCAAATCTAATAAACAAATCGTGGAAGTAATTATTGCTGAAAAGAAAACAATATAAGACGTTTCGATATTTTCTACGGTATAAATAAACGAGGTCTTTGTTCTACAATTTTCATGACCGACGAACATGTCAACGTTTTCAAATGAGAATCACGTGACCCGTGGTTTTACCAGCGACGCCATTAATGAGTTTGCTTTCCGACTGTAAGTGACAAAAAAAATTT
>NZ_CAHJWD020000333.1 GCF_903642095.1 Bathymodiolus brooksi thiotrophic gill symbiont
ATCGTGGGTGAGTGGCGCCATGTTTTTTGAAGCGGTACACATTATAGTATATCCCTACGCTAGTTTAAACATATTTTATTAATTAATTCAATATAACATTACAATATTCAGCTATATACATTACATGATAAGAAGAAATTAATAGGATTGGGAAACAAGTTACAAGAACTTATATTAATCCCTATCCGTAGGAATAGATTTCATATATAATATATTGTGAATCTCTAAGGGGAGAAGCAAATAGAACTAACTAACAAATTTGATATAAATTACAGAAGGTATAAGAAGATAAAACAAAGAAAGTGATCTGGTGTTTGATGTAAAAAATGTTTGATTCAAAGTAATTAAAAAAGAAGAAAAAAGAAGAATGAAATAAGGGAACTAGGTACTGCTGATTTTAGATGAAACGTTTACTGTTTATTATAAACTTTTGTACATTTAAAAATAAACTGTTATTTTGATCGTCTGTGAGGTCAGGTGATCCAAAAAGTAAACGGTCAACTGTCAAGTTCATAGGAATATCAATTGATTCGATATACCGATTTCTCGAATCGTTGAATTTATGACAATAAAAAAGATAATGCGAATTAGTTTCAGGGACCCCTTGATGACAACTACAGATGGGCGAATCTACTACATTTTTTAGGAATAGATGATGGTTTAGAGAGCTACATGCAGTTCGTAATCTCATGTGAAGGATTTGTCCAATTCGAGTTCCTGAGTAATAATAAATAGGTTTCTTTATACATTTTGATTTATAATAGGATTTGAGAGATGAAGGAGACTTGCTATCTCTTATTGATGTGGGTTCGCTGTTCCATAATCTTACAGTAGAGGGTAGAAAATAATTATTATACAAGGTTGTTCTAGTACGTACTGGGGGGATACTTACGGCCTGTCTAGTGTTGTAGTCATGAATATTTTCAAAGTTACAGGGAACAATTGCACTAAGGTAAGGAGGAACAAGACCGTTTACCATTTTATAAAAATATATTTTTTTGTGATTTTCCCGTCTTGCCTGTAACGTCTCCCAACCCGTCTCTTTATATAAACTATTAATAGATACTAACCGAGTTCCCCCAGTGACGATTCTAGCAGCCTCTATTTGAACATTTTCTAATTTATTTATCAAGAACAATGTTTTATTATCCCATACGACGTCTGCATATTCCAAAATCGGCCGAATGAAGGTAAGATAAATCTTTTCTAAGGTTTTCCTATCTAGAATAAATTTGAATTTTCTTAGTATGTTAACTCTAATAAAAGCTTTCTTTGTTATTAGATCAATATGTTTTTGCCAGCTACCGTCATTTGAAATGTCTAAACCGAGATGTTTATGTTCTGTAACTTGATTAATTATTGTATTATTCATTATAAGGGGCGGATGAAGGGGTTTGTTAATCTTTCTAGTGATCGTCATAGTTTCTGTTTTTTGAGGGTTAAAGTTTACTAGCCACTTTGTGGACCATGCATGAATTGTTGCCATGTCGTTATTTAACGTTATTGCCGATTCACGAGGGTTATCAACAATAACATACAAGCTAGTGTCATCAGCAAATAGTTTTATAGATGAGTGAATTTCTGTGACAATGTCATTTATAAATATTATAAAAAATAGAGGCCCTAGAATAGATCCCTGGGGAACCCCGGCTTTGATAGTGCGCCATTTAGAATGTGCGCTTTCTATAACCACTCGTTGTTTTCTGTCTGTAAGATAATTTTTTATCCATAACAATAAAGACCCTTGTATCCCAATATTTTCTAATTTATTAAGTAAACCCTTATGCCAAACCCTGTCAAAAGCTTTACTTATATCACAAAAAACTACGCGTATTTCTTTTCCTTCGTCTAAAGCTTTTCCGAATTCGTTTGTGAGACTTAGAAGTTGGTTAATTGCAGAGTCACCAGGAGTGAACCCCGATTGGTGTGGGGTAATAATACTATTTTTGAGTAAAAAATTATAGACATGTTTATAAATACATCTTTCCATTACCTTGCCCAAGACACTAATTAGAGAAATAGGTCTGTAATTATTTACCTTACTCGGATTATCTTTCTTAAAGACTGGAGTGACATTTGCCAGCTTCCACTGTGTCGGGAATCTACAAGTTGACAGAGACAAGTTAAATAACAGACACAATGGAAGCTTCAAAATGGAAGCCCCTTCTCTTACTAGTCGTGGGTTTATTAAATCTGGTCCAGTTGCTTTTGTAGTGTCGAGCAATTGTAGAACATCTTCTACGTCAGTTTCTGTAATGTGTAGTTGTGTCAGTTTGTCATAAAGTGGATCAATAGGTTCCGGAACTGTCGAATTAGAGTCGTCCAGGTTTGATTGTTCACTGAAAAAGTCGTTAATTAACTCACATTTTGCAAAATTGTCACATATTAAGTCATCGTCTGTTTGTAAGGGGGGTATTGAACGATTTTTACTTGAACCAAGTAGTCTTTTAACAAGATTCCACCAATTTTTACTACCAGATGATTCTGCTATAATTTTTTCGGATATTGTAGAAAAATAATCATTCTTTGCCATTCTTATCAAATTATTGCATTTGTTCCTGGTTATACGATACTTTTCCCAATGGTTTATAGAATTTGTATGTTTTGCTTTTTTATGGATTCGATTTTTCCTACGTATGAATTTCTTGATACTTGTAGTAATCCATGGTCGGCTATCTTTATGTACCGTTATAAATCTGTTAGGAATAGTATTATCTGCTATATTTAAAATCGTGTTTGTTATAATGTCTACAATTGTGTCTA
>NZ_CAHJWD020000334.1 GCF_903642095.1 Bathymodiolus brooksi thiotrophic gill symbiont
TGTTATTCTTATTTTTATCCCCTGCATCATCAGTAGTCTGATCTAAATAAAGATCAAGTGCACCTGTGATACCTTTAAAAGCACCTTTAACAGATAAGTTTGTAAATGTCTTAGGGTTAACCGTTGCCTTAATAGCTACGCCTTTAACCTTGGCTGAAGCATTTACATTTGTTGAATGAGCGTCATCACCAGAGGTAAATACGCCTAATGTAGCAGGACCAACCTTAGCTGATAAAGAGATTGCATTTGCCTTAGCACCACCTTTAGAGCGCGCACCTAAACCAACAGTGCTCCAATAGTCACCTGCTTTTAAATTAAAACGACCTGCTTTGGTCATTATATATAAGCTATCCATATGCAAAGAGCCTTTTTCATCTGCTGCACCATCAGAACCGCTATCAACACGAGTTACACCATCATTACGAATAACTGCTGTTACTTTAGTAGTACCCGTAGTTCCAACTACTTTTAAACGAACACGCTGACTGTCTATATTTTTGTCAGAAGCAGAAGCAGTATCATCATATCCAATTGCGTTATTAGCGTAAGAGAAATACGAATCACCTGTGATTGAAATACCAGCCTGAGAGACTGATGCCATTGTTGCTGCAACTGCAGCGATTATTAATTGTTTTTTCATTGTATGAAATCTCCAAAAGTATATAAATTAGTTAGAATAAATTCTAACGGTTTTTTCTTGAATCAAGTCAAGATGTCGGTCATTATACAAGTGTCTATTCAAAAGTCAACAACTTTTTGTAAAAAAACCACAAAAAATTGTTTTTACGCCACAAATTATCCTAATAAACCTTGAAATTCCCTTTAAAACCTTAGGTAAAAGTGCTTTAAATTATGTTGTAAATTAACTACTTTATTATTGACCTTCATTGTAAGGTGCTTGTTATTTGTAATTATAAAATACTCAATTACTCATTAAAATACTAGCTTTTACGACATTTATTATATTCACACACTAAGGCGATGATAAAATCACCACCCATGAAAATCCTAAATCGTTATATTCTTAAAACATTGCTCTTTTACACTTTAGGTGTGATGGTTATTTGGCTGGGTGTTTATGCGCTTTTTAACCTTATTAATGAAATAGATTCAATTGGACAGCAAGACTACACTCTTTTATCAGCAGTAATTTATGTGATTGCTGATTTGCCATCGGTAATTTATGCACATTCTTCGGTGATTATCTTGTTAGGTTGTTTATTGGGGTTAGGGCATTTAGCGGCAACTTCCCAATTAATTGTCGTTAAAAGCGGTGGTATTTCTATTATGCAAATTGCACAAAAGGTGATGGTCGTTGCCTTGTTATTTATGTTAATAACAATATTGTTAGGTGAATTTATCGCACCAGTAACGACAAAATACGCTGAATCGTATCGATTTAAAGCATTGGGGCGTAATATTTCTACAACAAATCAACAAGGTTTTTGGCTAAAAGATGGTAATGCCATTATCAATGTTAAAAAGAACTTTGATGGCAGTGTGTTTGAAGGGGTAACTTTAATGCGATTAAATAAAGAACATCAATTAGATGCGGCAATGTATTCGGATAAGGCGGTGTTTGACGGTAGTCAGTTAAATTTTAAGAAGACAACACGCCATCAATTAAAAGAAAATGGAGAAATTACTAACATTCAATCTAAATATTATCAGCAATATACTGCCAAAGTATCTTTCAATCAAGATTTAATCAATAACTTAAAAAAAGAGTCTCAGTTGTTATCTGTTATAGCCTTGTATAAACACATATCATTCTTAAATGACAACAACCTTAGCTCTGAAAATTTTGAATTGGAATTGTATAAACGCACCGTCAAGCCAGTAACTTTGGTGGCAATGTTGATGCTATCTATGTTATTTATTTTTGGGTCACTAAGAGAGGCAACTCTGGGCAAAAAAATATTTTTAGGCGTGATTATCAGTTTGCTCTTCGAATTATCATCACGCATTGGTGGGGTGGTGTCATTACGGTTTGACTACGACCCTTTTTTTGGCACCTTTGCGCCAACATTAATGGTCTTGGGAATTGCTTTTTTACTATTAAGAAAAAAATCTTTGGAAATATAATATTATGCTAGAAATCTCTGTTAATCGTTTATTGCTCTTGGTGTGCGGGTTTATTGTTATTTTTGACAATTTGGTATTTTGGGATAAGTTATTCCAGCGTATAGAATTTTTTGAAGCCTCTGGGTTTGGGTTTTTCTGGGGGTTTATAGCGCTAATGTTTATGGTGCTTTACTTAATTTTGGTATTGTTTAGCAATAAATACACGCTAAAAATATTTTTATCTATTATGCTAATAATCAGTGCAATTATTGGTTATTTTTCAGAACTTGGTGTGGTATTTGACCAGTTTATGTTGACCAATGTTATTGATAATATCAAAGAACAGAATACCAAAGAGGCACAGGAATTACTGTCTGTGCCACTGGTAGTGCATGTTAGCATCTTTGCTTTTGTGCCAATTGCACTGCTGTGGATAGTTAAAATCAAGCGTCAATCTTTTTTAGTTGAAAGTAGAAACAGAATTTTAACAACACTGGCTGTTGTCGTTATTGCGATTATTTTGATTTGGAGCAATATGAAATATGTAACTTATTTTGGTCGGGAAAATCGGGATTTGCGTTATTTTATCAATCCACTGTTTGTGATTAAATCTGGATATTCTTATATTGATGATATTTTTTACAGTAAAGAAATCTTTAAAGTAATTGGCAACGATGCTGTCATTCATAAAAATAATAAGAAAAAAACCGTGGGTATCTTTATCGTTGGAGAAACAGCAAGAGCAGACCGTTTTTCACTAAATGGTTACCATAAACTAACCAACCCCCTACTGGCAAAACGCACTCTAATGAATTTTACCAATGTCTCTTCATGTGGCACTTCTACGGCTTATTCCGTGCCTTGTATGTTTTCGCTATTGAGCAAGAATAATTACTCACCACAAAAAGCTGACAACCAATCCAATGCACTGGACATTCTACAAAAAACGGGCGTTAAGGTTTTATGGATAGATAATAATTCTAGTTGTAAAGGCGTTTGCAATCGAATTGAAAGTGAGGATATACTTGATCAAAATAAACTTGATATTTCTATGCTTGATAATTTAAAACACTATATTGATAAGCAAGAATCTGATGTGTTAATTGTATTACATTCCCTTGGCTCTCATGGTCCAAGATACTATAAACGCTACCCCCAAGCCTTTGAAAAATTTACCCCTGCTTGTAAAAATACACCAGAAAAATGTACTCACGAAGAGGTGGACAATGCGTATGACAATAGCATCTTATACACCGATTATTTAATTGACAGTGCCATTCAATTAATGAATAAAAATTATCCCGATAGTTTTGTCTTCTACGCCTCAGATCACGGTGAATCACTAGGTGAAAAAGGTGTTTATTTTCACGGATTACCTTATGTAATAGCCCCTAAGGCACAAACCCATGTGCCAATGTTGGCTTGGTTTAGCGATAAAAAATCAGGCAATGTTAATCAAGTGTTATCGCATGATAATATTTCGCATTCCTTACTAGGGTTATTTAATGTTGAAACCAAGGTTTACAATGAAGCATTAGACCTTTTTCGTTAGAAAAAAGCCAATAAAATCACAGCTAAAATGATTCGATAGGCAACGAATGGCAACATACTTATTTTTTCCAAAGATTTAATGAAAAAATGGAGTGTTAAATAAGCAAAAATTCCAGCAATTAAAAATCCAGTTATAAGAAATATCCAATCAACTTGCTCTGGCGTTCGATATAAATCTACAAAAATAAGCAGCGATGAAAGCACAATAACAGGAATTGAAAGCAAAAAAGAAAACTTCAAAGCCAGTTTATAACCAAACCCCAATAACAAAGCGGCAGTAATGGTTATACCACTTCTTGAGGTACCGGGAATGAGTGCCAACGCTTGAAAGGAGCCAATAATAAGCATATCAAGCCAATCAATATCTGTTTTAAAAGTTCTGTGCTTTCGGTTTAAATAATCAGCCAAACCAAGCAACAGCCCAAACAGTAAAGTGGCGTAAGCAATCACTTCAGAACTGCGTAAATTATCCTCTATTGCCCCTTTAAATAACAAACCCACGATACCCACAGGAATAGTGGCAATAATCACCCCCCAACCCAGTTTTGAATTAACATCTGTATTGGGATTTTTACTAAAAAATGCAATAATAATCTTACCAATACTGTGTCGATAATAAAAAATAACCGCACTGAGGGTGCCCAAATGCAACACCACATCAAATGCCAAACCCTGATCAACCCAATCGCCCAATTTAGGCACGAGAATCAAGTGTGCAGACGATGAAATTGGCAAGAATTCGCTAACGCCCTGCACTATTGCTAAAATAATTATTTGAATAAAATCCATATATTTGCAATTTTAAACGCTTAAAAAGAGATGTTGTTGACTAAATTTGTATATGTTTTACCAAAACAATGGTATATTTCACACCTTATTAGCAATTAAAAAAGGCGTTTAATTACAATGAAATTTTTTGCCCTATTCTTACTTCTTTCTACTTCGGTGCTGGCACTCAAACCACACACGGCAACTTACACTTTGTCAATGTCAGGTCTTAAGCTTGCTGAAGTAGATATTGTTTTGCACAAGGAAAATGATGTTTATACCTATACATTAAAAGCAGAAACTCAAGGTATTATTACTCTAATTAAAAACTACCAAATCCACTCAAAATCTATTTTTACTATTAATCAATTTGGCATGCACTCACAGCGTTATCAAAACTTTGAGCGTGATGGTGATGAAGTAAAAAAAGACATTGATACCCACCTAAGTGGCACCCAAGTTGACCCGCTTAATCAAACTTTAGCCATTAGCAATACCTTAGAAAAAAACCCAAATAAAAAAGATTTTTATTTCTTGTTAAACGATGGCAAAGAAGTTGTCAAAAAACACTATCGACAGGTACATAATGATGATAAAAACCTTATTAAAGTCGTTAGTTCAAAAGGAGATTCAGAGATTTATTTCTCCAGAAGTAAGCACTACATCCCTATCCTTATTCGTCGCAAAGAATTCACTTACCGCTTAAATTCTCTGCACTATTAACTTTAAATACAAGCGTCCACTTTTGTTAATCCTCCATATTGATGCAAAGATTTCAATTAAAAAAGATGAGTGTTAATTATTTCCTAAAAAAATTTTAAATCTTTTACAAACCCTTAGTCGTTGTGGTTAAAATACGCATATTGTGTTTTTAGCCAATCTAGTTACAGCGTGTGTAAAACACCTTTAATACAGATTGTGTTATGCAGTTTATGGCGGGAATAGCTCAGTTGGTAGAGCCCCGGATTGTGATTCCGGTTGTCGCGGGTTCAAGACCCGTTTCTCGCCCCATATTTATATCTTTAAAAAAAAGCCTGTAGTGATACGGGCTTTTTTTTGCATACCATTTTTAAAGATAGTATCAGGTATTTTCAGACATATATTGTAAAGCCTGATAAAGATATTCAACGGGAACAACTTTTAAGCCTTTAATAGGTTTTTTAGGTATATTCGCTTTAGGAATAATAGCAATCTTAAAGCCATGCTTCTGTGCTTCTGCTAAACGCTCAATAGCGTTATAAACAGGACGAACCTCACCCGTTAAGCCAACTTCGCCAAAAGCAATCCAATCATTTGGAATAACTCTGTCCCTCAAACTTGACATAATCGTTAACATTACCACTAAATCTGAGGCAGTTTCATTAACTTTAATACCGCCAACCACATTGACAAACACATCTTGGTCAAAAGTAGCAATCCCCCCATGCTTGTGCAAAATAGCAAGTTGCAAGGCAAGGCGATTTTGATCCAATCCTACGCTAACACGCTTAGGGTTGCCATTCGATTGGTCAACCAACGCCTGCACTTCAATCATGAGCGGTCTGGTTGCCTCGCGCGTTACCATTACCATTGATCCGGGTGATGGCTTGACTTGATTGGATAAAAATATTGCTGATGGATTTTCAACTTGTTGCAAACCAGTTTCACACATTGCAAAGACGCTAATTTCATTTACTGCACCAAAACGATTTTTAACCGCACGAATAATACGGTAACGCCCGCCCGCATCCCCTTCAAAATATAACACACAATCAACCATATGTTCTAAGATTCTAGGGCCTGCAAGTGCACCCCCTTTAGTCACATGTCCAATCAAAAATAAAATGGTATTGGTTTGCTTAGCATATTGAGTCAGTTGTGCAGCACAATCCCGCACTTGGGTAACTGAACCCGGTGCAGAAGCTGAACCGTCAGTAACCATGGTTTGAATGGAATCGATGACAATAACCTTGGGTTGCAGTTCTTTGGCAAGTTTGATAATTTTTTCAAGATGAGTTTCATTCAAGAGCAAAACATCTTCTTTGATGCCTAAACGCACCGCCCTATCGCTCACTTGTTGTGCAGATTCCTCGCCACTCACATATAAAGCTGTGTTGTTTTTGTTAATGACCGACATAGCCTGTAGAATCAAAGTAGATTTGCCAATCCCCGGATCACCACCAATTAACACAACAGACCCGTCAACCAAACCACCACCAAGGGTGCGGTCAAGTTCCGTTAATCCAGTAGTAAGTCTAGGCTTGCTTTCAGTTTTAATCTCAGAAAGCCTTTGCACTTTTGAAGGTGGTAAGTCTTGCAAACTGGCTGGCTTGGAAGCGGTAACTTGCGACACTACCACCTCTTCCAAAGTGTTCCAAGCCTTACACTCCAAACACTGCCCCGCCCATTGAGGGTGTGCCACACCACATTCTCTGCAAACAAACTCTAATTTAGTTTTTGCCATTTTTTGCCATTAATTTGTCAATCTCCAAGCGAAACGCCTCCACATCTTGAAATTGTCGATAAACAGAAGCAAAACGAATATACGCCACTTCATCAAGTGCTTTTAATTCTTCCATCACCCACTGCCCTAGCCTACTGGCTAGCACCTCTCGCTCAGATTGTGTCATTAATTTATGTCGAATATGCTGAATAGCCGTTTCTATTTGTGCGGTTGTTACAGGGCGTTTTTCCAAGGCTTTAAGTAAGCCAAAACGCAACTTTTCCTCACTAAAAGATTCACGAGAATCATCACTTTTAATCAACTTTGGCGGATTTAAATCAACCACTTCACGAGTTGAATAACGCTCATTACAAGCCGTGCACTCCCGTCTTCTACGCACTTGAGAACCGTCATCAATCAAGCGCGTGTCTAAAACTTTAGTATCATCAGATTGGCAAAATGGGCAACGCATTTTTTAGCTGTAAACAGGATGTTTGGCACAAAGTGTAGCAACCTTGATTTTAACTTCATCAATAACTGCTTGATTATCTAAGTCATCACAAATATCACACATCCACCCTGCTAATTCAATACAATCCACTTCATTAAACCCTCGTGTTGTTACTGCTGGCGTGCCAATACGAATCCCACTGGTAATAAAAGGAGACTGCGGGTCATTCGGCACAGCATTCATATTAACAGTAATATACGCCTTACTCAAAGCCGCATCCACTGCCTTACCCGTTAGCCCTTGGTCAATAAAACTCACTAGAAATAAATGGTCATCCGTGCCGCCTGACACCACATTAAACCCTCGTTTAATAAAGGTATTCGCCATTGCTTGTGCATTTACCTTAACTTGTTTTTGATACACCTTATACTCATCACTCATCGCCTCTTTAAAGCTTACTGCCTTAGCAGCAATAATATGCATCAACGGCCCGCCTTGAATCCCTGGAAAAATTGCCGAATTAAGTTTTTTCTCAATGTCCACATTGGCTTTAGCCAAAATCAACCCTCCACGAGGCCCACGCAAAGTTTTGTGTGTCGTCGTCGTCGTAACATCAGCAATACCAACAGGCGATGGATACTCCCCTACTGCAATCAAACCTGCAACATGTGCCATATCCACCATAAGATAAGCACCAACCGAATCAGCAATATCTCTAAACCGCTGCCAATCCACCACACGAGAATACGCTGAAAAGCCTGCAATAATCATCTTTGGTTGATGTGCTTTTGCAAGCTGCTCAACCTGTTCATAATCAATTTCACCCGTTGCCTCATTCAAACCATACTGAACCGCATTAAAATTCTTACCCGAAAAACTCGGTGCTGCACCATGTGTCAAATGCCCACCATGTGCCAAACTCATCCCTAAAATCGTATCCCCCGGCACTAACAACGCCTGAAAAACTGCCGCATTCGCCTGTGAACCAGAATGTGGCTGCACATTCGCATAATCTGCACCAAACAACTTCTTAGCACGGTCAATCGCCAACTGCTCCACCACATCCACATGCTCACACCCGCCATAATATCGCTTGTGCGGATACCCTTCAGCATACTTATTAGTCAACTGCGACCCCTGTGCCTCCATCACGGCTGGCGAAGTATAGTTTTCACTAGCAATCAATTCAACATGTGCCTCTTGGCGTGCTTCTTCTTTGGCAATTGCCTCTGCAATATCACTATCTACCTCGGCTAAAGTTTGGGATTTATCAAACATAATTCTCCTTGTTGTTTATATAATATTTAAAATTTTAAAGAATTTATTTTAACGCACAAACACATAATTGTTAACACAAAACTCAACCTCTCATACAATAAAAACGCCACTGCATAATTCAAGCAAATCTTACTCAAAAAAAAGCCCCGTTTTTACGGGGTTTTTTTTTTGTTTGTTTTATTTACTTATTAAACAAATCGGCGTTTTCTTCTGATTAGATAATAAGCACTTAACACTATTAACAAAATAAAGCCCATATCAAATCTAGCTGGAGCATTAGGATTGTAAACACAACCACCACTACTACCGCTAGAATCTGCAGAATCTGAGGGTAGAAGTAGGTGTTGCGATTGAAATAGTGCTTGCAACCACACCATTGGCATCACCAGTGTTATCGGATTGAGTGCCATCGGTATCGTTTGCACCGCCATCTTTGATGGTTAATTTAAGGCAAGTTGCACCTGTGATTAATCCAGCCTCCCAACTATCATCAGTGCAAGTTGCACTTGTTTTTGATTGGATTATATTATTAGCATCAACTTCAAAATTAGCCCAGCCAGTTGCTAATGAATACCTACGAAACTCTAACTCTTTAGGGATTATGGCAGTAAGTTCAATAATCACTTCGGTGGTAGCACCAACAGCACTTAAGCCTTCAATGACATAATCGTAAATATCTCCAGTGGACATTGTATCGCTGGTGTTATCAGTCAAATTATTCCCTGTAACATAAGTTTCCATTTGAGTAAGGGTTAAGCGTCCAGAATCTTTGCCCATTTTTCCCATAACGCCTAGCAATATCCTAGTGTCTACTGGGCTGGTGATTTTTTTATTCGTTCCTGCAAGTAATTCATTGTTACTATGTCCTGATTCTTCGCTATCGGAAATACCATTGTTATTTACATCTGTCCAATCGCTAGGACGAGTATCAACCAATTCAAGTTTCAAAACTCTTTCTGATGAATGTGTGTTGGCTGTAGCCTTTAATGTAATGGTTAGAATACCAATATCTATATTAGCAGAATTAAAAACAAAAACTACATCATTGTCCTCACTTGTATCAGTAACATTGAAATTGTTACTCCATTCATAAGTTTTTGCGATTACTGTAGCGTGGACAGTAACGGCTCCACCTGTTTTACTAATCACCCGACCTTGATTGTTACCTTGAGTTATGGTGAATTGCTTAATCACTGGAGTAATGTCGGGGACACTGGTTATTACGGCAATAGTAAAGGCTTTTGTGGTAGGGGCGTTAGTGCCGTCATCGGCAGTGATATTGATATCCATATTGCCAACAGTGTCAATAATGGCATTGGTTTTTAACTTTCGG
>NZ_CAHJWD020000335.1 GCF_903642095.1 Bathymodiolus brooksi thiotrophic gill symbiont
AATGACACATCACAACCTACAAATAAATCATATCATACATTACTGTGAAGCTAATGAGACATCACAACCTACAAATAAATCATATAATAAATAAATAAATAATAAATAAGCTTTATTTAGAGTCGGCATGGTTAAAACAACATACAACATAAGCTCTGTTGAGCTTTTAACCGACATACACAGACACATAATAAATAACAAATAACAAGCATGCAACATACAGCTAAAATACAAGACTAAGTAAGCACTACATGTAAAATACTAACAGTTACAAGATAAGCAAAAAAGCAGATTAAAAGCTGATGTTATAAGCTAAGCATACCAAGAGCTAATGTAGCAAACTATGAACAACTAAAAGCTGATATTATGAGCAAAGCATAAAAATTTTATAAGCACAATAAATAAAAACTGGATATGACCTAGATGGTAGAAATTTAAACAAATTTAAAAGTCAGCACAAACTGAACATTTACATACATTTCCATTCCAAGATTTTAAAATATTCTTAAACTGATTAAAATTGGAAATTTTTCTAAAATCATCAGGTAGGTCATTCCATAAAACAGCTGCTGCATATTTAAAACTATTCTTACCGTAGGTAGATGTTCGTACCCTAGGTATATCTACAATATTGGAATATCTAAAATTATATTTACAATCTTTAAAAACAACTAAATCATGTAAACAAGATGGTGAAAGTTTGTTTAAAATCTTAAAACATTCAATAGCCATGGTACGCATTCTTCTAACTTTCAGAGATGGAACTTTAGCTTTTTCTAATAACTCATCATATGTGCTCTCATAGTCCTCGTATATAAATCGTAAAGCCCTCGCCTGGATTTTTTCTAATTTAGAGGTATTACTTTTATTGCAAAAATGCCACGCCAAAGGACAAAAATTAAAATTAGACAAAATGAAAGTATGAAAAATTGTTAATTTATTTAATTTTGAAAGGAAACAACCAATGCGCTTTAAAACATTCAACTGTTGAGAAGCTTTACGACATATATTTTTAATATGATAATTGAAATTAAGTTGGTAATCAATATCTATTCCTAGTAATTTTACCACTTCATCACAAGTAATTTCAGCTGAATCTATTTTAAATACTGGTGTCTTGGCATGTGTCTTATTGCCAACTGCAATGGCTTGAAACTTATCTGGATTAGCCTGCATACAATTGAATTTGAACCAGTCTATCAATACTGAGCTTTCTTTTTCAAGTATATCAATTAATTTCTCATAATTATCATTTACATAAGACAAGGTGTTATCATCAGCATAATTATACAATGTACCATATTCAATAAAATAAAAGATGTCGTTAATAAAAATATTAAATAACAAGGGGCCAAGTATAGAGCCTTGAGGTACCCCTTTTTGTATATCAGCCCAACTGCTGAGATCTCCCTGAAGTTTGATTTGTTGTTTACGACCAGTTAAATAATTTCTAAGTAATTCCACAGATTTTGGAGATAGGCCGTATGCAGACAGCTTACAAAGGAGAATGTCATGTGGCAGACAGTCAAAAGCCTTCGAAAGATCCATAAGAATTGCTGCCACATACTGATTTTTATCTAGAGCTGTTTTCCAATCTTCAAGGAGTCTCAGCAAAGTTGTCTGACAACCATGACCCTTTCTAAAAGCGCATAAAAAAGTATGAAAAATATTTTCAAATAAATCAGTTAGTTGGTCAGATAAAACCATTTCATAAACTTTAGAAATTGTGGGTAAGATGCTAACTGGCCGGTAGTTCTTTTTGTCTAAAGGGTCATTTTTTTTATGTAGTGGAACAACCTGAGCTTCTTTTAACCTGGTTGGAAAAACACTGGTTTTGATAGTGTTATTAACAAGTGTTGTTATATGCTTGTTAAGTACAGGTGCACCAGCACGTAAAAGTTTAGATGAGATCTGATCTACACCAGTAGCTTTCTTGATGTTTATTTTGCTAACCAGTTTGTTTATAGTGTCAACATCTGTAGGTTTAAAATCAAACAGTGTATTATGTTGTGTATTGTTCTTAATTTTCAATATACTAGGGTGACTATTTCCATCAAAAATAACATCTTTGCCAATGTCATTTGCAACATTTACAAAAAAGGTGTTAAAGGTATCACATATATCTTTAGTGTTGTTCACAATCTTATCATTTTCTACTAGAACAATTTTCTGTTGACTACCTGTAGATTTTTTTGATAGAAATGGTTTGACTGTGGTGTAAAAATATTTAAATTTGTGTTTTTCATGGAAGGTACCCAGAAAAAAATGA
>NZ_CAHJWD020000336.1 GCF_903642095.1 Bathymodiolus brooksi thiotrophic gill symbiont
TAGCAACTAACCCGTTTGGCACTGTAGTTCTTTCAGAATTATTGTCCCCCCAACATTCAACGGTATTATCCATTTTCAAAGCACAAGAAAAACCCTCACCAGCTGCAACCTGTTTGGCAACTAACCCATTTGGTACTGTAGTTTCTCCATGCTCGTCATTTCCCCAGCATTTAACAGTGCCATCTATTTTTAAAGCACAAGAGTGAGTGTATCCTACCGCAATTTGTTTGGCAACCAGCCCGTTTGGCACTGTAGTTTCTCCATGCTCGTCACTCCCCCAACATTCAACACTACCATCGAATTTCAAAGCACATTGGTGGCCAATGCCACCAACAGAGCTTGCCGACCCCAACTGACAAGCGGGACCACATGCTTCTTGCAAGTAGTTTTCTAGTAAACTGGATCGAGCAGGCAAAAACTGTTTAGTGAGTGCTTTAGATAATTCACCTTCTTCCGTGACATGAACAAAGCCAGCACTGTTTGGCCAATGAATATTTGGGGCAATTTCTTTGTTGTTGCTGTTTTGATGACAACCGCCACAACTCATTGCTTCAGCACGGTTTCTAATCATCTCTGGTGTATAGGACGATAATTTAGTAAGTTTGTTACTGATTGCAGTATTTAAGGTTGTGTTGCTTGGGCTTGCAGTGTTGTCCTTGGAATTTGAATTTGATTGAAATTCATTGTATTGGTTGTTACTGTTTAAGGAAAAACCATTAATAATACTGCCAGCATTAGGGTTGCTTGAATGCTTTTCAGGTGCTAGAAGGTTATCAATGTATTGATGGTTAAAATCATTATTAAAGTAAATTCTTGATGCTTTGAGTGCATCTGAGTCTGAGTTCTTTTCATTGGCAAATAGTTCAGTGAGTGGGTTATTTTTAACGGTGTCGGCAACTAGTATGGTTTTACCATTTGCATCAATATCGGTTTTAAACTCTCTTAACTGCCAAGGGCTATCCACAAATTGATTAGAGCGCACTTGTCCTGTTCCGTGAGTGTAATGGGCGAAGTTAATGGCTGCTGGCAGGTTTACCCCATCATGTTGTAAACCTTGGTAAAAAAACTTTTCTAGCTCTACTAAAGCTTGTGCTTTGGTTTTTTGTCCGATTTTTTGCCAAAAGTCCGCTACTGCAAAACACCCTGCCAAGCCCTCATTTGGTTTAGGGTTGGGATATCGTGCTTCAAAGATTAAAAAGAAACGACCTGAGGTATCACTCTTCTTATGATAAACAATACGATACTCACCACAATGTTTGCCACTGCTAGAAGACAGGTCAAAACGATTGAAAATTGCGGTTGGTAGCATGTTCTTATCAATTAAATCGGTTGAATTAAGTTTTGCCTCTTCAGTCCTTTTTCCTAAAGGTATATTAACAAAACCATTGGTTTTTGAAGTAGTGGTCAGAGTGTTGAGCAAACTGCTTAGTAATTGAGCATTAGAATTATCAGTTGCGGTTTCTTTACTGGTGTTACGAATCTGTGTTAGGGTTTTATTAAGCGAGAAATTTGTATTAAAATCAGTGGTATCTACGCCAGTATCACCTCGACTAAAAACTAAGGCATTATTGGCAGTGGTATCAGTATCAGTATCAGTGGCAGCATTAGTGGCAGTAGCAGAATTCATAGTAGCGTCTGTTGAAGCGGGTGCTTCTTGGGTTTGAGAGTTGGATTGTTTCTGTAAAAATCTATCCATTAAGTTGGGTTCGCCTGTGCGACCACCAGCAATAACGGTATTCATTGTGCTTGTTATGCTAAAAGTAAGTAAAACAAATAGTGGCGTTAAAAGATGTTTTAAAGAGAATGTTTTATGTTTAGATGTTAAATTTATTGATTTATTTTTCATGGTTCCTTTGATTTATTTTAGTAAAATTTTTGGAATTATTATAGCAACTATTTTGCCAATAGGAGAGTATTTTTTATTTATGTGAATCTAACATAGTTTTTGTTTTTATTTAATTTAACCAGTTTGTCAATTTCATTTGGAGTAAGTTTATCATGGGCTTTTAATGTTCTTTTTACATTGATTTGGCATTGTTTTTTTGGCTAAGTAGGTCTTTTATTAGGGCGCAAGGTGGACAGATAAAATCATATTAACTCTATCCAATAATGGTTCTGATATTTTGTATAAATAAAGGATTAAAAAACCAGTTTTTGTTAAATTTAGTAACTTCTTTAAACCTTGTGCAAGACATAAGACTGAATTTTAAAAAAAATGCCAAGTGGATTTTGATGATTATTTATATTTTATGTAAAGACCTTGCTAAAGCATTATTAAAATTGGTGCCAGCGTTGATATCAAGGTTTATTTACTTCTTGAATTTGTTTTTCTTTTAGTGCTTTTTCCTTAGCAAGGGCAATATCTTTGGCTGCTTTTAATGCATTTTCTTGTGCAAGACGCTCAGCCTCTTCTTTAGCCAGTTTTATTGCCGCTATTTTGGCTTTTTCTTTTGCTGCTTTCGCCTTTTTTTCTTGAGCAAGTTTCATTGCTAATGCTTGGGCTTTTTCTGCCTTTATCTTTTCTTGTGCAAGGCGTTTGGCTGCTATTTTGGCTTTTATTGCTGCTTTTTCATTGTTAATACGGTTGTTTTCTGCTACTTTTTCTATAAATTTTAATGCAGGTAAAGAGCCAATACCATTGGTGTTAATGTTAATTAATTTTTCTTGTTCAAAGGTTAGGGTTAAGCGATAATTAATAATTTCTCCTGAGCCAAGGCTAGAGTGGTTAATGTAATCCCATTGATTGTTGTGAAATGGGTCAATAATACTTGGGTAACCAATAATATCTCGCACTTGGTGTTTTGACATACCTATTTTTAATTGATTAATATCAAAGCGATTTAATACGGAACCTTGCTGGACATCAGCCTTGTAGGGTGTTGGAATGATATTAGAAAGGTAGGTTGGGACAGTGCAAGCATTTATAAATAAAGATAAAAATGCGATTAGGAGGAATTTATTCATTTATTGGTTAAAATGGTTAAAATATTTTAACAACTGATTTTACCTATAAAAATGGACGCGCAAGATTTAAAAAGTGCAGGACTTAAAGTTACTTTGCCAAGACTCAAAATTTTAGAGATTTTAGAGACCAATGAAAATCATCATATGAGTGCTGAGGATATTTACCGTGCATTGATTATGCAAAATGCAGAAGTAGGGGTGGCAACTATTTATCGTGTTTTGACGCAGTTTGAAGAATCGGGTATGGTTAATAAACTCAATTTTGACAACGGTCAAAGTGTTTTTGAATTGTCTAATGTAGAGCATCACGACCATTTAGTGTGTGTGAAATGTGGAAAAATTGATGAGTTTTCAGATGAGGTTATTGAGCAACACCAGCACGATGTGGCAAAAAAACACGGCTATCAACTCACTGACCACTGCCTATATTTATATGGCCTTTGTCAAGATTGTCAATTGACGAAGTAATTCAGTGGAAGATTTTATTTTTAGGGCGATTTTAGCAGCCGTTGGTATTTCAATTATTGCAGGTTCGTTAGGATGTTTTGTCATTTGGAAGCGGATGAGTTATTTTTCAGAATCTATTTCACACTCGGCTTTATTGGGAGTGTCTTTGGGATTGGTAAGTGGCTTGGGTTTGCATTTTGGATTGATTATTGTTGGTGGTATATTTGCAATATTGATTGTTGTTTTGCAGCAAAGAAATTTTTTATCTAATGATGCCATTCTTGGTATTTTTTCACACATTTCTTTGTCGCTCGGTGTGGTGATTTTGGCATTGGTGGGCAATGCAAATACTGATTATCTTTCCTTGTTATTTGGTGATATTTTGTCTATTACCAGTCAAGATGTTGTTTGGATTTATGCCGTTCTTGCTTTGGTAGGCACACTGCTTATTGTCTTTTGGCAGCGTTTATTGCTACTAACCTTAAATGAAGATTTAGGTGTGGCAAGTGGACTTAATAAATTAAAGTATCAACTGTTATTTATGCTGATGATTGCACTAACGGTATCAGTATCGGTGCAAATTGTAGGGGTGTTGCTTATCACTTCGCTACTCATTATTCCACCAGCAATTGCTAGGGTTTTTTCACACAGTCCAGCACAAATGGTATTGTTTTCTGTGATTACTTCAGTCATTGCTGTGGTGGTTGGGTTGAGTGGCTCAATGCACTATGATATCGCAACGGGGCCGACGATTGTCATTTCACTTGGTGCTTTGTTTATTGCCTCTCAGTTATTTCCAAGCAAGCGGTTAACTTAAATCGTCATTTAATTCACTGAGTTGATTGGTTTGTTGTTCAACAATTAATGGCTCAATAATGGATTCTAAATCTCCTTCCATAATCTCAGCAAGTTTGTATAGTGTTAAATTAATGCGATGGTCGGTAATACGACCTTGTGGGTAGTTGTAGGTGCGAATGCGTTGCGAGCGATCACCGCTGCCAACGAGTTCTTTACGGGTTGAGGCTTGTTCTTTTTGTTGTTGTTGTTGTTGTGCGTCTAAGATTCGTGAGGCTAATACTGACATGGCTTGTGCTTTATTCTTATGCTGTGAGCGACCGTCTTGGCATTCAACCACAGTGCCTGTTGGGATGTGGGTAACACGAACGGCAGAATCGGTTTTGTTAACATGCTGACCGCCTGCACCACTGGCACGGAAAGTATCAACACGCACATCGCTCATATTAATGTTAACTTCTTCGATATTTTCAACTTCTGGCATAATTGCTACGGTGCAAGCGGAAGTGTGGACACGGCCTTGTGATTCGGTTTCTGGCACGCGCTGGACACGGTGTGCACCAGATTCAAATTTGAGTTTTGAATAGACATCTGTGCCACTGATGCGAGCAATGACTTCTTTAAAGCCACCGTGTTCGCCAGCGTTGGAACTCATAATTTCTATTTGCCATTTTTGCTTTTCAACATAACGAGAATACATTTTAAACAAATCGCCTGAAAAAATAGACGCTTCATCGCCCCCTGTGCCTGCACGGACTTCAATAATAATGTTGCGTGAGTCATTTGGGTCTTTTGGCAGTAGTGATTTTTTTAGCTCTAAGTCAAGTTGCTCCAAAGTTTCTTTGCCTTCGGCAATTTCTTCTTTTGCCATGGTGCGTATTTCGTTGTCATCCTCAAGTAACATAATTTGAGCTGCTTCAATGTCTGCCTGTGTGCTTAAATATTGCTCAAATTGTTCGTTAATGGGGGTAAGTTGTGCGTGTTCAATGGACAATTCACGAAATTTATTTTGATTTGCACAGACTTCGGGGTTACTCAGCATCACCCCTATTTCTTCAAGTCGCATAGAAAGTTGTTCGAGTTTGGCATTAATAGAAGCATTCATAATTTTTTATTTTTAGGGACACAGTTTTGGCATTGGTTTAGTTGTTGCGCATTTGTTTGTTTGATATTATTAAAGGGAGCGTGCAGTAATTTGTTGGTCAGTTGGTCAGCCAATTGGCGAATAACGGTTGCCGCATCGTTGCCTTTTTTAAGTTGTTTGAGTGCCGATTCAATAGCCACGCCTTTCATTTTATAAGCATTTTCACGATAAATTTGAACCACTTGCTCGTTAGGCAATTTTTTCAACCAATCTTTAAATTTTTTGTTTTGAATAACGACAATTTCCTCAGCCAATGTTTTCTCCTTTTGCCTGTTGTTAATGTTGTTATCTATTACCTGTTGCAAATCATCAATGGTGTATAAAAACACATCGTCAAGTTGTGCAACTTCTGGCTCAATGTCTCTAGGAATAGCGATATCAAGCATAAATATTGGCTTGCGTTTACGCAGTTTGAGTGCACTTTCAATCAGTCCTTTGCCGATGATTGGCACACTCGCAGCAGTGGAGGAGATGATAATATCGGCTTCATGTATCACAGAAGAAAACTGCTTTAAACTAATGGATTTTGCCTGATATAAATTGGCAATTTTCTTGGCATTCTCAACGGTACGATTAGCAACAATCATTTTTTTAACGCTTTTTTGATGCAGATGCTGAGCACATAACTCAATCATCTCGCCTGCCCCAATGAGCATTACCGTCTGTTCAGACAAATCGGCAAAAATTTTCTCGCTGAGTTTGATTGCACAATAAGCCACTGATACTGCTGATGAGCCGATTTCTGTATCGGTTCTTACTTTCTTAGCAGTTGAAAAAGCATGTTGAAAAAGTTTTTCTAATAATTTATTCAGCGTATCTGCCTCTTTAGCGGTGTGATAAGCATCTTTAAGTTGCCCTAAAATTTGTGGCTCGCCTAATACCAGAGAGTCTAATCCTGTTGCCACATGGCAAATGTGCTGTAGTGCATCATCCCCTTCAAAATAAACCAAATAAGGACTGATTTCCATTCTATCGATATTATGAATCTTAGCAAGATAATCGCTCAATATTTCTTTGGCATTGTCGTTATCAACAATGGCATAAATTTCAGAACGATTACAGGTAGAGAGAATGGCACACGCTTCAATACCCTTAACTTTGTTAAGTTGTTTCAACGCAGTGGACAATTCATTTGGCGAAAACGCAACTTTTTCACGCACGGAAACGGGTGCAAGTTGATGATTAACACTTAAAATTGCAATACACGACATTGGAAATGAGTAAAAAAATTAAACGCTTGATTATACCCTAAGGGACTTGTTTGCCATTACAATACACCGCTATGAAAATATCTGTATTATTATTGCTTATTTCACTTCTATCAGGGTGTTTGACGATATCAAAACAAACAGAACAAGCTGTTTATTCAAATAGCATACCAAATGTATGGACGATAATAGGGCGTATTAGTGCCACAAATAAAGGGGAAACTGAAACAGCAAATTTTCAACTTAATCAGCAAAATGGTTACAATCAATTAACTTTAACAGGTGCACTTGGGTTTGGACAAACAACGGTAAAACAAACCACACAAGGCTTGTTGGTTAACAATGAACTCACTTACCAAACTCTAAAGGAATGGATGACGCTTGAATTAGGCTGGTATTTCCCAGTAAACGCTTTGGCAAATATCGTTTTTAAACACAACAATAACAATATAGAAGACTGGCAAATTAGCACCAATAAACGCCGAGTATTTAATGGCGTTGCCTACCCAAAAATTATTCGTTTAAATCATTCAAATAAACACCTTAAAATCAAACTTCTGCTACAAGAAGTTAATCGGTTAAAATGAGACAATTATGATAGAAGAAGATTCCTTAGTCAGCGGACAAATTCAAGAAAACGAAGAAGTTATTATGACTTCAGTTCGCCCTAAGTTATTGTCTGAGTATATTGGACAGAGAGATGTTAAATCTCAAATGGCGTTGTTTATTGAAGCAGCTAAGAAACGGGGTGATGCACTAGATCATTGTTTGATTTATGGGCCACCCGGTTTAGGCAAGACGACATTGGCAAATGTGATTTCCAATCAAATGGGTGCAGGGCTGAAGCAAAGTTCTGGACCTGTATTGGAGCGTTCAGGAGATTTGGCAGCGATGTTGACCAAACTTGAGCCTTATGATGTGTTGTTTATTGATGAGATTCATCGTTTAAACCCTGTGGTGGAGGAGATTTTGTATCCTGCTTTGGAGGATTTTAAGTTGGATATTATGGTGGGGGAAGGCGTGGCAGCACATTCAGTGCAATTAGATTTGCCGCCATTTACCATGATTGGTGCAACAACGAGGGCGGGTATGCTAACTTCGCCACTGCGAGATAGATTTGGCATTGTGCAACGATTACAGTTTTATGAAGTGCGGGATTTACAGACAATTGTTAAGCGTTCTGCTGGTATTTTGGGTATTGAAATCGAGGATAATGGTGCATTGGAAATTGCTAAACGCTCTCGTGGCACACCTAGAATTGCCAATCGTTTATTGCGTCGAGTGCGTGATTTTGCAGATGTTAAGACCGATGGGTTTGTCCATCAGCAGATTGCACGACAAGCATTGAGTGAATTAAAAGTAGATGAATTAGGTTTGGAGCAATTAGACCGAGAATATTTATCAATGATTACACAGAAATTTGGCGGCGGGCCAGTGGGGCTAGACACACTGTCAACGGCAATTGGGGAAGAACGAGGCACTTTAGAGGATATGGTTGAGCCATATTTGATTCAGCAGGGCTTTATTATGCGGACACCACGGGGGCGAAGTGCAACTCATTTGGCGTATGCACATTTAGGTTTAAAGAGTCCTGATTCAGTGGCAGATTTGTTTAATGGGCAATGAGTAGAAAGGTAAAATAATCATTTTTTTGGAGAAAGATAATGGACGATAGTATTAGTATTTTGAGTTTAATCGTTGAGGCTGACTTAGTAGTGCAGTCGGTGATGGGGGTTTTAGCGGCCATGAGTATTTACTCTTGGACGATTATTTTATCAAAAAAGAAAGTTTTAATAGAAACCAAAAGTGATATTAAAAATTTTCTTAAACATTTTTCAATCGATAAAACGCCAGACGAGTTAAAGACTCAATTGCCATACGCAGGTGCAATGGTTGATATTTTTACCGCAGGTTATGGAGAATTTACCCGCTCAACGACAAACAAGAATCAGGCAAATTCCGAGCGTGCTTATCGCCTTATGAATACCACAGCGAACGATGAAGTTGATCGTTTGGATGGGGGATTAAGTGTGTTAGCAATGATTGCCTCTTCTAGTCCTTATATTGGTTTATTTGGCACAGTCTGGGGCATTATGCATTCTTTTATTGGTTTGGCATCTGTTAAGCAGGCGAGTATTGCCGTAGTTGCACCGGGTATTGCTGAAGCGTTGATTGCCACTGCTTTTGGTTTGTTTGCCGCTATTCCAGCGACCATTGCCTACAATCGCCTCATATCTCAAGTAGGGGAAATTGACAATCAATACAGTGCTTTTACTGAAAAAATGTTTGTTATATTTCAAAGGCAAAAATGATTACTCTGCCTAAACGCAGCCGTGCCAATATTGATGCCAATATCAATATTGTGCCGTATATTGATGTGATGTTGGTGCTGCTGGTGATTTTTATGATGACCACGCCAATTATTGAGCAGGGGATTGAGATTGATTTGGCTTTGATGGATGATGTGGATATTGTAGAATTAACCGACATTGCACCGGTGGTGATTTCAATGGACAAATATGGGGTGTTATATATTGGTGCATCAAAAACGCCTGCCACCCCAGAGCAAGTTGTTGCAGAAATTAGGGTGGAGATGGAATTAAACCCGAACTTAAAATTAAAGGTCTTAATTAGACCAGATAAGGGCGTTAAACTTGAGAAGTATGTTGAGTTGTTAAAATTTATTCAAAAAAATACAGATATTGAAAGCGTAGGAATGATTGGCAAATGAATTTATATTGGTTAAAAGATAAAACGCCCAAAATAGCCAAAGCACATCCTGTTGCTTTTGGCGTTTCAGTGGCTATTCATTTATTGTTATTGGTTGCTTTATTGTGGGACCAAGCAGCACCAGAAAAAAAGCCAATAAAAAAAATCAATACAGTGATACCTGTTAAGATTAAAAAACCACAAGTGCTAGAACAAGTGTTGCAAGAACAAGAGCAAGAACAAAGTGTAGCATCAAATGCAAACACCAAAAAGAAAAAAATAGAACTCAAGCAATATATTATTTCTCAGTCTGCTTTGGACAAGGCAAGAAGAATAAAAACCAAAGAAGTTAAACAGAAAAAAGAACGCATCAAGCGATTAAAAACAGCTGAAAAGCGTATTGAAAAAGAACGCTACAAGGAGCAACAACGCTTAAAGAAACTTAAGGCTAAAGTCAAGCAAGAGAAAAAAGCCAAAGCCATTGCCGAAGCCAAACGGAAAAAAGCTCAAAAGAAAGCAAAATTGGCTACAAAAAAAGCCAAACTGGCGGAAAAGAAAAGGCAGGAAGTTATAAAAAAACGCCTATCCGAAATCAAAAAGTTTGAATCAGAAAAAAAAGAGCGTGATTTAACTAAAAAAGCACAATTTGCAGAAGACCAAAGAAGGCAAAAGGCACGGAGAAGTATTTTAGAGGAACTCAAGGCACAATACATCACTCAAATTGCCGCAAGAGTGAAGGAAAATTGGCGTTATTCAGGTGCAGAAGACGATTGGGGTTGCGTGGTTTTTCTTTTGCAAGATAAAAATGGCAATGTGAAAGAGATTACCTTGAAATCTTGTAATGTCAACAACAAGTCAAGGGAAAATTCTTTTAAAAATGCTATTAGGCGGGCAGTTGAAAAGGCTTCTCCGTTACCAGAAGCGCCCGATAAACTGGTGTTTGACCGAGAAATAATATTTCACTTTAGGGTAAATTAATGACAGAGGAACAGCAAAATCAACTTACTTTTCGCTTGACACAAGTGATGGAAAATTGGAAATTAACAGATCAAGATCAAATCATTTTATTGGGTTTGT
Source organism: Bathymodiolus brooksi thiotrophic gill symbiont (assembly GCF_903642095.1). Taxonomy (GTDB): domain Bacteria; phylum Pseudomonadota; class Gammaproteobacteria; order PS1; family Pseudothioglobaceae; genus Thiodubiliella. The sequence goes on from NZ_CAHJWD020000336.1 coordinate 10,345, forward strand.
CATTAAAACCTAGGCATTTGTATTTATATCGCAGAGGTGATAAGTCGTTTGATTTTGACAAGGTATTAATTGAGCGGGCGAAGATGGTTTTAGGTATTCACGAATCTTTAGGCACGACTTATCCAACCAATCGTGAATATGCGGCAATTTGGTTGAAGCGGGCAGTAAAGAAATTTAAACATAAGACACCGCTAGAGTTAATGTTAAGTGGCGATACAGGAATGAAACGGGTGTGGCATTTTTTAGATTGCACACAAGGCTGGAGAGACTAATGGAAAAAACTGATTTAATTGAAGTAAAAATTCAAAATGAAGCACTATATACACTCAAAGTGCTGGGTAAAAATACTGATGAGCTGTTTACTGAAATTGCCAATTTAGCAGAGGGCAATAAAGGCGAATTTCAACAGGCACCTATTGTTTTAGAGATTGAAAACAAGCATTTTCAAGTCAATGAGTTGGCGGTATTGATAGAGATATTAACGCAAAATAATATGGTAGCAATCGGTATTCGCTCACCAGTGCAAGAGTTGATTGATTTTGCTAAGTTTGCAGGTTTGGCAGTATTTGATAAGGTAGTTGTGCCACCGAAAGAACCAGAGGAAGCCAAGCCAAGTGAGCAAGAAAAGCCTGTGCCTGACAAGGAATACCGCCTACCTAAAATTGTGGAAGGCGAGGTTGTATCAGCACAACAAGAATTTTCCGAAAACAGTGATTTGGTGTTATTGGGTGCAGTTAAAACCGGTGGAGAAATTATAGCATGCGGTTCTATTTTCGCCTATAAAGTTGTGCAGGGCAAGGTATTTGCAGGTATTGATGGCGATGAAGAAGCCACGATTTTTATCAATGAATTTGAAGCGCAATTGGTTTCTATTGCAGGCACTTATAAGCAATTTGATGTTATACCAGCTAAATTACAGTCGCATTCGGTAAGGATTGATTTAAAAGAAGGTAAACTGAGATTTCAAATAATTAGATAATATGAGCACACAAGATTTTTTATTAGAACTGGGCACCGAAGAATTGCCACCAAAGTTATTAAAACAATTGTCAAACGCACTAAGTGGCAATTTAACCAAACAACTCAGCGAATTAAATTTGTCTTTTGATAGAGCAGAAACTTTTGCCACCCCAAGGCGTTTGGCAGTTTTGGTGCATAATTTGCAACTTCAACAAAATAACCAAACCATTGAGCGTAAAGGTCCAGCAGTAACTGCACCTGAGCAAGCAGTAGCAGGATTTGCAAAATCTTGTGGTGTGAGTAAGGAGGATTTAACGCAAAAAGACCTTAATGGAGCGGATTATTATTTTTTCACCCAAGAGAAAAAAGGTTTAAAAACGCAAGATTTATTGCCAGAAGTGGTGGATATAGCGATTAAAAAAATACCCATTACCCGAGCAATGCGTTGGGGAAATTTAGATTTTACCTTTGTGCGTCCCGTGCATTGGCTGGTTATGTTGTTAGAAGGAACAGTGGTAAAGGCGAACATTATGGGGCTTGAAAGTGGCAATAGCACTCGAGGATTGCGTTGGACAGGTGAGCAGGAATTTACGATTGATACCGCTAAAAATTACCAAAAAACTTTAATGGACAAGGCGCAAATTGAAGTAGATTTTGATTTACGCAAAGAAACCATTCGCCAACAAGTCAACCAAGAAGCCAGTAAAAAAGGTGCAACTGCCGTGATTGATGAGGCTTTGCTAGATGAAGTCTGTGCTTTGGTAGAATACCCTTGTGCGTTTTCTGGCATATTTGATGAGCGGTTTTTGCAAGTGCCAGAAGAGGCGTTAATTTCAGCAATGAAAGCACACCAAAAATATTTTTATATGGTGGATGACGGCGGCAAATTATTACCCGCTTTCATCTCGGTAGCCAATATTGAATCAAGTGATTTATCGGTAATTATTAATGGCAATGAACGGGTTATTCGACCACGATTAACCGATTCAGAATTTTTTTGGGAACAAGATAAATCCACTTCTCTGGCATCCAGACTTTCAAAATTAGACAGCGTTTTATTTATGAAATCACTCGGCTCAATGGGTGATAAAGCCAAACGCATTGAGTCGCTTGCCACTTATATTGCAAGCGTAATTGGTGCAAATGAAAAGCACAGTGCTCGGGCAGGGTTGTTGGCAAAAACTGATTTGGTTACAGAAATGGTGGGCGAATTTGCTGATTTACAAGGCGTGATGGGAGGGTATTATGCTAAAAATGATGGTGAAGATTTGGCAGTAGCAACAGCGATTAGCGAACATTACCACCCAAGATTTGCAGGCGATGTATTGCCTTCTACAAAAGAGGGTTTGAGCGTTGCAATTGCTGATAAAGTTGATACCATTGTTGGCATTTATGGCATTGGGCAAAAACCGACTGGCTCAAAAGACCCTTATGCGTTAAAACGGGCTGGATTAGGTTTGTTGCGGATGATGATTGAATCAAAATCACAGTTGGATTTATTGGCATTGGTGCGTAAGTCAGCTGAATTGTATGAGTTTAATGATGTTTTGGCACTTGAAATTTGTGATTTTATTGCTGAGCGTTTGTCTGCTTATTATCAAGAGCAAAATATTGAAAAAAACATCGCTCGGGCAGTATTGCATTCCACCGATGATGGCATTCAAATACCAAAAAACTATATTGTTTATGATTGGCATTTACGCATTCAAGCACTCAATGTGTTTATGCAAGATGAAAATGCCCAGTCTTTGGTAGAAGCCAATAAACGCATTAAAAATATTTTAAAAGATGAAAAGTTGCAAAAAACAGATGTAAATTTTTCCACTTCATACGATCAAAATCTTTATGATGCTGTGGAAAGAGTGGACACAAAGAATGATGATTACGCAATTATTCTAAAAGAATTTTTACAACTTAAGCCCGTGATAGATGATTTTTTTGATAATGTTATGGTCAATGATGAAGATTCAAAAATTAGACATCAAAGGTTAAAACTCATTAGCAAAATAAGGCAAGTCTTTTTGTCGGTTGCCGATATTACTTATTTATCTAAATAATGAAAGCACTCATTCAACGAGTTAGTAGTGCTAAAGTTGAGGTAGATGGAAATATAACCGGTGCAATTAACCAAGGAATTTTAGTTTTTATCGGCATTGAAAAAGCCGACGAAAAGCCCCAAGTTGATAAAATCATTAAAAAACTATTGGCTTACCGAGTGTTTTACGATGACGATGACAAAATGAATTTATCGGTCGCTGATATTAATGGCGGAGTGCTGGTGGTTTCTCAATTCACTTTGGCAGCTGATACCAATTCAGGCACCCGTGCTGGTTTTTCTACGGCGAAACCACCCGCACCCGCGGCCGTTTTATATGATTATTTTTTAAGTCAAATCAGGCAAGTTCATACGCCTATTGCCAGCGGTATTTTTGGTGCTGATATGCAAGTGTCGCTGACCAATGATGGTCCTGTAACTTTTTTATTAGAATGTTAGATTTTATTAACAGTGTCTTTGCTGAGTATGAAGATTTGTTAATAACAGTTGGTGTTATTTCGGCTGTTGTTTTTGTTGTTAGCCTTTTGGCAATGCCATTTTTATTGAGTAAAATTCCTGTGGATTATTTTGTGCAAAACAAACAGTATAAGGTGGAGATTAAAGGGGTTAGTGGCTTGCTGATTGTCGCCATTAAAACAATCGTTGGCTTGGTGTTATTGCTGGCTGGTATTATTATGTTGGTTACCCCCGGTCAAGGTATTATTTCTATTTTATTGGGTTTGTTTTTATTGGAGTTTCCAGGTAAGCGTAAGTTAGAGCTCAAATTTATTAACCATGAACCAACTTTTAAGACCCTTAACTGGTTACGCTCTAAGGTCAACCATCCCCCATTTAAACGATAAAGGATTTTTATGATAAAAATGTATGGCATCAAAAACTGCGACACCATTAAAAAAGCGCAAAAATTTCTAACAACACAAGGGATTGATTTTGAATTTATTGATTTTCGTCAAGACCCAATTGATGAGCAAACCTTACAAAGTTTTGTTGATGCTGTTGGTTGGGAGAAAGTGATTAACAAGCGTTCAACGACTTATCGCAATCTGAGTGATGACGAAAAACACAATATTACTTTAGAATTGACATTAAAAAACCCAACGCTTATTAAACGCCCTGTTTTAGTAACAGAAAGTGGTGTTAGCGTTGGGTTTGATAAAGAAACTTTTGCGAAAATATGAATAATTATCAAAAATCCATATGGACACAAAGACCTTAAAGAAACTGACCAGAATTTGGGTTAAGTGTTTTTTTGCTCCTTAGCAACTTCTTCACGCACTTTGTCCATATCTAATTTTTGTGCTTTTTTGATAACTGCCTCTAAGTCGGCACCTGACATTGCTCCCGGTTGGGAAAAAATAGTAATTTGCTCTCTAAAAATCATCAAAGTTGGAATGGAACGAATTTGAAATTGTGCACCTAACTCTTGTTCATCTTCGGTGTTGATTTTTGCAAAAACCACCTCGCTAATTTTCTCAGAAACCGCTTCATAAGTTGGTGCAAACTGTTTACAAGGGCCACACCACGGTGCCCAAAAATCTAAAACAACAATGTCATTTTGTTGGATTATGTCGTCAAAATTGCCTTTATTGAGTTCTAATACTGCCATAAATATCCCCTATTAAATAAAGTGATATTATAATCAATCACAAATCTTTTTGACTGATAAAATCATTTTATGAAAATTTTAGGTATTGATCCCGGCTCACGCATCACAGGCTTTGGCTTAATCGAAGCGAAAAAACTTAAATTCACTTATCTTGCCAGTGGCTGTATTCGCACTAAGGGCGAATTAACAGAACGAATCACTACTATTTTCCAAGGTGTTAGTCAAATTGTTGAGCAACATCAGCCTGATGTTGTGGTCATTGAGCGTGCATTTATGCGACCTGATCGCCCCAATCCAGATGCTGCTATCAAGTTAGGGCATGCACGAGGCGCCATTATTTCAGCAGTTGGGTCTCGTGGTATTCTTATGGTGGAATATAGCCCCAATCAAATTAAAAAAACAGTTGTGGGCAAAGGGCATGCCACTAAAGGTCAAGTGGGCTATATGGTTTGTGAATCTTTAAAACTCAAAAAAGCACCACAAGAAGATGCTGCGGATGCACTTGCAGGTGCCATTTGCCACGCTTATCATTGTCTTTAACCAAATCAAGATTTCTAGCCAAAATAAACTTTAATATCGCCAAACTCAGGTAATTTTTCAACCACCTTGGTAAGTGTTTTTAAAATGTCATTATGACCTGTGTTTGACGACAAGCAACTGAGTGGTAAAAAGAAGTCCACATGGATTTTGCCGTTTAAGTAATGTAATTGAATACGCTCAATTTCGCCATCACATTTGTTGCCGAATAGGGCTTTATTAAGTATGCCAAGTGCTTTTGCTCGTTCAGGCAGATGCTCACAAGGGGCTGCTATTTCATCATCTTCAGGGTCAATATGCACAGTAACATCGTCTAAGTCTTCTAAACACCTTTTAGCCACGCGTTCAACGCTCACGCTGATAATATGCCCTTCACTTACACTTAAAAACGGATCAACTTGCACATGCACATCGGCTGAAATAGCATGCCCAATTTTTCGTGTGCGTAGTGAGTGCACATTGTTAACGCCACTTATCATGCCAATGGCTGTTCTCAGTTGCTCAACTTGCTCAACATCAATGGCAGTATCTACCAATTCTTTGGTAGCACTTGAGCCTAGTTTCCAAGCAATCATCATCACCATTAAGCCGACCACAATCGCAGCCATACTATCAAGATATGGATAGCCATTTAAACTACCAAAAACACCCACCAGCACCACAACAGATGACAGTGCATCTGAACGATGATGCCAAGCATTGGCTTTAAGCATATCTGATTTATAAATTTTAGCGACTTTGATGGTATACCAATATAAAGCCTCTTTTGAGAGGATAGACAGAGCGACAACACTTAAAAGCAAAGCACTGTGTGCAAGAACGCTCGGATTGCTTAAACGCCCCAATGCATCATAAATAATACCAATGCTAACCAGTGCCAGAATAATTGCCAAACCCAGTGTTGCAACAGTTTCAAAGCGTTTATGCCCATAAGGATGGTCTGCATCTGCCTCTTCATTAGCGTGTTTGACAGCGTATAAAACCACAGCATCGGACAATAGATCTGAAAATGAATGCACCCCGTCAGCAATCAATGCACCTGAATTACCAAGCACACCAGCAACAACCTTAAAGACAGAGAGCAGAAAATCTGCAATTGCACCAATAAGGGTAATTTTTTGACTGGCTTTTTTTCGATTATGTGAATTCAAGGCACTAAAATCATTGGTGATAATTCTGTTATTTATCTATAAATGACAGAATTATACCATTTTTAGAATTGCTATCAATTAAGTGGCAATAAAGATTTATTTTGGCTAATTTGTTATGCTATACGGTTATAAACAATCGTCAAACTGGATAATTATTCGGGGTATCGA
>NZ_CAHJWD020000337.1 GCF_903642095.1 Bathymodiolus brooksi thiotrophic gill symbiont
GTAAAAATCCTGATGAGCGGTGGCGAAAAATTACCCATCAGATTTTTGAAGTGCCAAATCAGCAGGGTGGATTGTTGGATAGATTGGCGGTTTTGCGTGATTATTTAAAGATGCGAGTGGGTAGTCCAATTAAAATTATCAAGCAATATCCGATTAATCAGCGGCATCAAGTCAAGCGATTTTTGCAAAATATCGTGCGTAAAGGTGGCGAGGGTGTGGTGGTTAGAAATCCAAATACAGCATATCAAACTGGGCGATTAAGTTCGGCATTAAAGGTAAAACAATACTTGGATACGGAGTGTGTAATAGAGAAGATTTTACCTGGTAAAGGAAAATATACGGGAAAAATGGGGGCGTTATTGTGCAAAACTAAAAAGGGGGTGTTGGTAAAAATTGGCTCTGGATTTAAAGATATTCAGCGTGAAAATCCACCGCCTATTGGCACTACGATTACTTTTAAATATTTTGGCTTGACGAAAAAGGGCAAACCAAAATATCCTGTATTTTTGCGTATTAGATTAGTGCGGTAAGTCCTTGAAAATATATTAAAATTACCTTTATTCTTAATAGAAGAAAATCAATATGACTAATATACAACAGGCAAGACAAAATGCCATTGATTCACAAATTCGCCCTTGGGGTGGTTTGAACTATATTGCCAATAATGCACTAAAAAATATCCCTAGAGAAGATTTTGTGCCTGAGGCGTATAAAAATTTAGCCTTTGCGGATATTGAAATTCCACTAAGTAGCAAAGCAAAGATGTTTAGCCCTAAAATTGAGGGGCGATTGCTTGATGCACTTAATATTCAACAAAATGAGACGGTTTTAGAGGTGGGCACAGGTAGTGGTTATTTAACGGCTGTGATTGCAAAACTCTGTAAATCCATTACCAGTATTGAGATTGATGAAGAACTGAGTGGCAGTGCACAAGAAAAACTTAAAATACTGAATATTAATAATGCCCAACTGGAAGTGGGTGATGCTTCCCAAGGTTGGCAGTCCAATGATTTTTTTGATGTGGTGATTATAAGTAGTGCAGTGCCAAAAATTACAGGGCATTATTTTCACTTATTAAATGTGGGGGGTCGTATTTTTATGGTTGAAGGCACTGGCAATGCGATGAGTGCAAAACTTATTACCCGCATTAGTGAGCATGAGTGGGAAACCAAGGCATTATTTGAGACGCATTTAAATACTATGCAAGGGTTGGAAACAGCAGTAAGTTTTGAATTTTAAATTATGAAACATTTGTATAATTCTATTTTGAATAAATCTGGCATTAGCATTGTGCTATTGCTCCTTATCATTGGTTTTTTTATTGTGCAAATCCCTAATTTTCAACTGGATGCCTCATCGGATTCGCTGGTTTTAGAAGGTGATAACAATCTGCATTATTACCAAAATGTTAAGAAAAATTATGGCTCTGATGATTATTTAGTCATTAGTTATCAAGTTAAAGACAACCTGCTTGCTCAAGAACAAATCAATCATTTGACGAATTTTAGGCAAGATTTGCAAGCCATTGAACAAGTTAAATCGGTTACCACTATCTTAGATGTGCCTTTGTTTCGATCGCCGCCATTGTCGCTCGTTGATCTGGCCTCTAAAAATATTTCTATTGATAATGGCAATGCTAACCTTGCACTTGCTAATGAGGAATTTAAATCATCGCCATTGTATGCGAATAATTTGGTGAGCAAAGATGGTAAAACCAGTGCAATTCTCGTGGCATTAAAAGGCAATAAGACATTTGAAAATCGTCGTCAAAAACGCAATGCAATGCGATTTAAAAAGGCAAGCAATGAACTTTCTAAAGAGGCATTAGCCAAACTGAGTGCCATCGAAAAACAAGTGTTAAAAGACACAACAGTGCAAAGTGCCTTGCAAGATAAAACCATTGCACAAATTCGCACGACAATTGACAAATATCGTGATAACGCCAGTCTATTTTTAGGGGGGCTGCCGATGATTACCACGGATATTATTGGTTATATTAGCAGTGATTTGATTATCTTTAGTTTGGCAGTAATTGGGCTGATGACACTGATTTTGGCGATTATTTTTAAGGGCATTCGCTGGGTATTGATGCCCATTGGCATTAGCATCACAGGTGCGCTGATGATGACGGGTGTGCTAGGGTTTTTAGGTTGGAAAGTTACCGTTATTTCAAGTAATTTCTTTTCACTATTACTGGTAATGACGCTATCAGTAATGATTCACTTGGTGGTGCGTTATCGAGAATTGGCACAAAATAACCCTGACTTAGCATATCGAACATTGATTCAAAACACATTAGAGCAAATGTTCAAACCTTGTTTATTCACCACACTCACCACTATTGCCGCCTTTGGGTCATTGTTGATTAGTGGCATCAAACCTGTGATTGACTTTGGCTGGATGATGTCAATTGGGGTAACTATTGCGTTAGCCTTATCATTTGTTGCTTTTCCAATAATAATGAGCTTTTTACCTAAGCCAAAGATTCCACAATTTAAAACTGAATTGGGTTTTACTTATGGTTTGGCAAAATTTACTGAAAAATTTGGTAATCATTTGTTGGTTGTTTTAATACTATTTATCGGGGCTTCGGCGGTGGGCATCAACAAACTCAGTGTTGAAAATCGTTTTATTGACTATTTCAAAGAAAACACCGAAATTAACCAAGGTTTAACCCTTATTGATAAAAAACTCGGTGGCACAATCCCGCTAGAAATTGTATTTGATGGATTGGCTGAAGACTATTGGTATGACGGAGATTTGCGTGCCGATATACACAAAATTCACCAATATTTAGACAGTCTGGACGAGACTGGAAAAGTGCTTTCAATTGACACACTCATGCAGATATTAACGCAAGCAAATGACAATCAAACGCCGAATGGTTTCTTTTTAAATGTGATTAAAAATCGAATTCCAGATAGCGCTAAAGCGTATGTATTAGACCCTTATTTATCAAAAGATAATGATCAAATACGCATGGTCATTCGCATTCGTGAAACCAACAAAGACCTTAAACGCGCAGCGCTGATTGAAAAAATTGAAACCTATATTAGTAAAGATATTGGCTTTCAAGAAGGCAGTTTCCACACCACAGGAATGTTGGTATTGTATAACAATATGTTGCAAAGTTTGTTTACCTCGCAAATCAAAACTATTATGGTGGTATTTGCGATGATTTTCATAATGTTTTTGTTTATTTTTAAATCCCTTAGTTTGTCAATTTTGGCACTTATCCCTAACACCCTACCATCAATTTTTATTCTCGGCATTATGGGATTAATGAATATTCCGCTAGATTTAATGACCATTACCATTTCGGCAATTGCAATTGGTATCGGCGTTGATAATGCGATTCACTATATCCATCGTTTTAAAACTGAATTTACCAAAGACCATGATTATTTAGCCACGATGTATCGCTCGCACAATTCTATTGGTTTGGCGATGTTTTACACTTCGATTACGGTTACTTTAGGCTTCTTAATTCTCGCTTTATCTAACTTTATTCCCAGTATCTATTTTGGTGTATTTACTGCTATTGCAATGATTAGCGCATTGCTTGCCAATTTAACTTTGTTGCCAAAGTTAATTTTGATGGCAAAGCCGAAGATTTGCAAAACAAAACAAATATGATTATAATAAAACATATTTGTAAATATATAGGGCAATAAAATGATATTGTCAGAAAGAACAGATGGTTACATTGAGCGTTAGTTTCATTTATGATTTTTTAAATTCACAAGCCAGCACTACAATTGCTGGCTTTGTTATTATTATGGTGTCAATTTTTGCTATTTATTTTCAAAGAAAAACTACTAAGCAAAAGGTGGCATTAAAATTCTTAGATAAACTTTCCACCGAACAAAGCCTTATTAATAGTGCTAAGTTTTCAAAAAATTGCTATCTAAATCCAGAAATGAGTGTTGAACTTATTGCCACTTCCAAAAAAACAGAGCATAGAAAAGAACAAATACAATTAGAGGTTATTCTGAATTATTTTAAATCCTTGTCAATGGGTGTCCGTATTGGCATTTATGACAAAAAAATCGCCTGTTTATCTCAAAAACAACAAATTATCCACACTTTTCAACAGACAAAACCCTATATCAAGCACATTAGAAAAGATTTAGATAGCAACAAAATTTTAAAAAATTTAGAATGGTTATCAAACAAATTAGATGCAATATAAATTTGATGTTCTAATCATCGGCACAGGCAGTGCAGGATTAATGAATGCCTTGCACTTATCTGATGAGTTATCTATTGCACTAATTGCTAAAGACAAACTGTTGGAAGGTTGTTCTTATTATGCACAAGGTGGTATTTCGGCAGTGCTTGATGCACAAGACAATTTCCAATCACATATTAATGACACACTTTTAACAGGCAATCACTTAGGCGATGAAGAGGCAATTCGTTTTATGGTTGAGCAAGCGCCTGCTGCAATTCAATCCTTAGAAAAATTAGGCGTGTTATTCACTCAAGAAGAGGGGCGTTATCATTTAACAACCGAGGGCGGGCACAGTAATAGGCGCATTGCTCATGTAGCTGATAAAACAGGAAAATCCATCCAAACCAATTTACTGAATAGCGTTAAAAAAAAGAAAAACATCCACCTTTTTGAAGGTTTTATTGCCATTGATTTACTCATGAAAAATAAGCAATGCTACGGTGCTTATATTTTGAACAAATCCAGTAACGAAGTAGAAAGTTTTATCGCACATAAAACCATCATTGCCACAGGTGGTGCTTCCAAAGTCTATCTTTACACTTCCAATCCAGATACTTCAACTGGCGATGGCATCGCCATGGCATACCGAGCACATAGCCATATCGTTAATATGGAATTCACCCAATTCCACCCAACTTGCCTATACCACCCACACGCAAAATCATTTTTAATCTCTGAGGCACTGCGTGGTGAAGGCGCTAAACTCATTCTGCCAAATGGCGATACATTTATGCACAAATATGATAATCGCCTTGAACTTGCCCCCAGAGATGTTGTCGCCAGAGCAATTGATTCAGAAATGAAGATACATGGTTTTGATTGTGTCTATTTGGATATTTCTTTCAAAGACAAAACTTGGATAAAATCACATTTCCCAACCATTGATAAAAAATGCCTGTCTTTTGGCATTGATATTACCGAGCAACCTATCCCAGTCGTGCCTGCCGCTCATTACACCTGTGGTGGTATTCAAACTGACATTAACGCATGCAGTAATATAAAGGGCTTATATGCAATTGGCGAAGTGGCACACACAGGCGTTCATGGTGCAAATCGTATGGCAAGTAATTCATTATTAGAATGCATTGTATTTGCCAAGGCCTGTGCTAATCACATTAACCAACAAACATTTGAACAATTGTCTCTAAATTTTGACAACTGGGATGCCTCCAGAGCCTGCCCTTCTCAAGAAAAAGTAATGGTAACGCACTTATGGGATGAAGTTAGACGCATTATGTGGAACTTTGTCGGCATTGTGCGGAGTGAAAAACGCTTACACGCTGCACGAATGCGCTTGAGTCAAATTCAAAATGAGGTTAATGAATATTATCATCTTTACCTAATTTCAAGCGATTTAATCGAACTCAGAAACTTGATTGCCACAGCACAAATTATTGTTAAATCAGCAATTTTAAGAACAGAAAGCCGTGGTTTGCATTACAATAAAGACTGTCCACACACTTCTACTAACATTCAAAATACCGTTATAAAATTATGATACTACCTATTCTAAAATTCCCAGACAAACGCTTACAAACCAAGGCTGCCAAAGTTGAGGCGGTGGACGATAACATTCAGAAAATGATAAAAAATATGTTTGAAACTATGTATGCCTCAGACGGCATCGGTCTGGCAGCCACGCAAGTTGATCAGCATCTACAAATTGTAGTGATGGATGTGCCAGATTCAGGCGAAGATTACCAATTTATATTAAAAAATCGTAATACCGAAAACAGCAAACCCCTTACCAAAAAACATCCATTATGCTTTATCAATCCCACCATTACCAAAAAAGAAGGCAAAGAAACGCACAGCGAAGGATGTTTGTCAGTGCCTGGTTATTATGCAGAAATTGAGCGATTTAATCATATTGTGGTGGAAGCACTAGATGAAAATGGCAAGACATTTACGCTAGAAGCTCATAATTTGCTTGCAGTTTGCATCCAGCACGAATTAGACCATTTAAAAGGTATTTTATTTATTGATTATTTATCTAAATTCAAGCAAAAACGCCTACTAGATAAAATCAAAAAAAGCAAATAATGCCAATCAAAATTGGCGATTACACCCTTCCCTCTCAAGTGTTACTTGCCCCCATGGCAGGCACCAGCGACAAGCCTTTCAGGATGCTTTGTAAAGCACAAGGTGCTGCACTCACCACCTCTGAAATGGTGGTTATACAACAACACTTACTAAACACCAATAAATCCAAATATCGCCTAGACTTTCAAGGAGAATCAGCACCAATTAGCATTCAAATTGCTGGCTCTAAAGCCGATGAATTAGCCATTTCTGCACAAAAAGCAGTAGAATTTGGCGCCGATATTATTGATATTAATATGGGCTGCCCCGCCAAAAAGGTATGCAACAAAGCCGCAGGATCTGCATTAATGCAAGATGAAATGCTAGTAGAAACTATTCTAAAATCCGTGGTAAATAGCGTCAATGTGCCTGTTACTCTAAAAATGCGCACAGGCTGGATCCGTGCCAATAAAAATGCACCTACCATCGCTAAAATCGCCCAAGACGCTGGCATCCAAATGCTCAGCGTTCATGGCAGAACCAAAGAAGACAAATACAATGGCGAAGCAGAATATGACACCATTGCCAAAGTCGCCTCTCAAGTCTGCATCCCTATCATTGCCAACGGTGATATTAATAACGCTGAACAAGCCAAGCAAATACTAGACAATACAGGTGCAAGCGGTGTGATGATTGGTAGAGCCACACAAGGCAACCCTTGGATTTTTGCCGAAATTAACCATTATCTTAATACTAACAAACACGCTAAAACCCTCTCATTTATATCCAAAAAACAAACCGCACTCAACCACATTCAACAAATTCACGAATTTTATGGCGAAGGACTGGGTGTGCGCATTGCTAGAAAACACATTCTTTGGTATTTACAACATTTTGAAAATAAACCTCAAACCTGTTGGGAAAAAATTAGTAAAATTAACGCTTCTATAGAACAATATCAACAATTTAAAAATTGCCTTAATGAGCTCAACTAATTTACCCGATTGTATTAACACCAAACTAAAACGCTACTTTAAACAGTTAAATGGTGAACAAGCCTCTGGCGTGCATAAAATGGTAATGCAAGAAAGTGAATCTATCACCCTTAAATTTGTTTTGGATATGGTTGAGCAAAATCAAAGTGAAGCTGCTAAGATTCTAGGAATGAATCGCGGCACTTTAAAGAAAAAAATTGAACTCTATAAACTTTGAAAACAATATACTTTTAGAATCGGATACAGCATATTAACAATTCATCCTTATTGTTAACTTATAATTTAAATATGTTAACTTATACTTCATTGTTACAGTATAATTGATATCGTTATTTTATAAGGAATTCTGATGACAAACTACAAAAAAGAATACGGATTATCTGATACAGATATTGAATATATTGATGCAAATATAGCAAAAGCAAACAAAACTTTAGCAATATTAGAAAGAAAACCAAATAAAATTAAAGACAATTGTGAAAGCGATGCAATTAAAGCATATTTAAATAGCTTATAAACAAAAAAAATAACACAGCAAAAAACGCCTAGAATAAGAATAATTTTCTAGGCGTTTTTTTTTATTTCCTTGGAGAAAAAAGATGGAAATAATCAGAGATGAACTATTAAAATTGACATCTAAGTTTATGAAACATTTGCGTGCAACAGGCGGGCAATTTGGCGATACTAATATTACTAACGAAAAAAATGTTTATAAATCTATGTCTGACGCTTTACCCGATGTTATCAATTATTGCGAAAAGAATGAAATCAACATAACTGAATTAGACAGTATCAAGCTATTGGTTTTTGCTCTGCCTTACATTAAAGAAAATGACCCATCTATAAATTCCGAACGCTATATTTTTAGTATTTTCAAACTGCTTGAAAGCTCTTACAAAAAGACAATAAATTTTGATAAGCAAATAAATAACTCTATCAAAGTGTGTGATAAGCTATTTCAAAATAACAATAACTTGGTTGTTTATGGCTATATAAAGGGATTTCAAGAATCTTTGGAGTATACAAAAAATAAATGATAAAGCGCGCACTCATCAGTGTTTCTGATAAAACTGACATCCTTAAATTGGCTGAATTTTTAACCAGTAAAAATATTGAAATCCTCTCTACAGGTGGCACGGCAAAATTGCTGGCTGATAACAAAATTGCTGTTATTGAAGTATCTGACTGGACGGGTTTTCCTGAAATGATGGCAGGTCGGGTGAAAACCCTCAATCCAAAAATTCATGGGGGCATTCTCGCACGCCGTGGGCTCGATGAGGGCGTTATGATGGAAAATGACATTCAACCAATTGATTTGGTGGTGGTCAATCTTTACCCTTTTCAAGCAACTGTTGCCAATCCTGATTGCTCATTAGAAGATGCTATTGAAAATATTGATATTGGCGGTCCAGCCATGTTACGGTCCAGTGCTAAAAACCACGCATCAGTAACCGTCATTGTTGACAATACAGATTATCAAATAGTCATAGATGAAATTAATGAACGAGGCGATACAACCTTAGAAACTCGCGCTCAACTAGCCCTGAAAACCTTTGAACACACTGCTGCTTATGATGGTGCTATTGCCAATTATCTAGGCAAAGAAGAGGATGGCTTTTCTAATACCATAAACTTACAATTTAACAAAGTCCAATCAATGCGTTACGGGGAAAATCCACATCAAAATGCCGCATTTTATGCAGAAAACAACAACACCGAAGCCTGTGTAGCATCCGCAACACAATGCCAAGGTAAAGCCATGTCTTATAATAATATGGCGGATGCAGATGCCGCCCTAGAATGTGTGCGTAGTTTTGATGATCCATGTTGTGTGATTGTTAAACACGCCAACCCCTGTGGCGTTGCCGTGCGCAATGATATTTTTGCAGCCTATAATGACGCTTTCAAAACTGACCCAACTTCAGCATTTGGTGGCATCATTGCCTTTAACCGTAATTTGGACAAAAAAACCGCACAAACCATCATTGAACGCCAATTTGTTGAAGTCATCATTGCCCCCAATGTAGATGAGGATGCCAAAGTAATCTTATCAACCAAACAAAATGTGCGTGTCCTAGAATGCGGTGATTTAGACACAGCACAACCCTCTTTAGACTACAAGCGAGTTACAGGCGGCTTGTTGGTGCAAGACAAAGATTTGGGTGTTATCACTGAAAATGACATTAAATGCGTTAGTGATCTAGCCCCAACTGCCGAACAAATCAAAGATTTATTATTCGCTTGGAAAGTCGCCAAAACCGTCAAATCCAATGCCATTGTTTACGCCAAAAACCAAATGACCATCGGCGTAGGTGCAGGGCAAATGTCACGCGTTTACTCTGCCAAAATTGCAGGTATTAAAGCCGCTGATGAAAATCTAGTGGTGGAAAACTCAGTTATGGCATCGGATGCCTTTTTTCCATTCAGAGATGGCATTGACGCTGCTGCTAAAGCCGGCATTAAAGCCATTATCCAACCGGGTGGCTCAATGCGTGATAATGAGGTAATTACAGCCACAAACGAGCATGGTATCGCTATGGTATTTACCAGCATGCGTCACTTCAAACACTAAATGAGCATCGAAAAAATTAAAGCCTTCCCAGAGGTAACAACAGTCATTCTCAATGACGACAATACCGTTGAATCTGTTACTCAAGAATATTATGATATTGACAAAGTAAAGGCACACATACAAGGGTGCATTAAAACTGTCAGAAAATACGAAAAAATGGGTTATTACAATTTGGCAAAACCTGAGTTTGTCAACGAAGTTATTACCACTTTTACCAATTTAGAGCTCAGTAAAAAAGATGTTATCCGAGTAAACAATTTCATGGACATTCAAGGCACCACCGAATGCAACCGAGTCTGGCAATTACCTGATGAAACCAAAGTGCAAGTTTCACAAAGATTACACGGCTTTCAAATTACTTATGATACTGAAAATTGGGAAGACTTTAGCATTCAAGAACTTAAAGACAACCCTACAAATTAAGGCAAAATCCGAGTTCTAAAAAGACAATGAGCAAGGCCTATTGTCAACCCCTCTTATTTCAGATTTTAAGACCAATAAACAGTTTGCAAGGATGCGTTGTTAAACAACCCTTCTATTTCATTACTTACTAAACCCTTTGAATTTATAATTTCCAATGTTTTTCTTATAAGCATCTCGCAATTCTTTAAAGTTTTTTGCACGGTAATTATAAACTTGATATTTAACTAGACAGTCAGCGCGGTTCTCTTTACACTCTAATGATAAAAATTTCATATAGAACGCATCTTTACCCTTAACCTCTACCTCATAATAACTATTGCCCCGATAAATTCCTTTTCTTTCCATAGGTTTTTTGTTTTCATCAAGTGCTATCTTTAATTCTGAATTTTTAAGCGCTTGATAGGAATTATATTGAAGGCTTTTATCTGTAATATAGTTATGATATGTAAAAAACATTTTTGACTTTAATTGCTTATTATTAAACAAATCTAGGGGAGGAATAAATACATGCATAAAAATACTATGATTCTTATCTATATATTCCTGCATATTACTGCTAAATACCTGACCATCAAAGACAACAAAACGATTGTTTTCCGCCTTATCTGATTGTAATTTAATCACCCTATTTTCCCATTTTCCTGGAATTTCGATAAGATTACGCGAGTCACAACCAAATCTCTCATAGTCTTTTTTCGCTAAGTCATACCGTGGGTCTGACATTTCTTCTTTTAATAACTTTTTATACTTATTTTCAATTTTGTTAAGCACTAAACAAGCGTTACGATAATCTTCAATTGATTTGTATTTTTCAATTTGAAAAAATAAACCTTCATTATCTGAATATTTTTTTTGCGTCTTTGGCGTTGTTGTTAGCTTTGTTGTTGCCTTTGCTGTTGTTGCCTTTGTTGTTGGTGCTGGTGTTGTTGTTGGAGTTGTTGTACATCCATATAGAAAAAATACAACTAGCGTTATTTGAATAATTTTGCTCATTTTGTTAGACCTTTATGATTTATAAAAGCGGGAATTTTAACCTATTTAAATGTATCTATTATTATTTTTTAAATATTTTTTTTAATAACACAAAACTAATTAGAAAAATCAATACCACTTTTTTTACCTTTAGCCCCAAACCCCTACTTAAAAAATATAGATACCAATTGGCAACATTTTTATCCATTCAAACACCCCTTACTCAAACTTTTTGCCATATTTTTGCTCAGCATTCCCACAACGGATTATTTCACGCATTTATTGAGCAATTGATTTGCTTTCTGTTATAATTTTTTGCTGGTATTAACACCTAATAGCCACTAATATCAGCCAAATTCGCTCGTAATATTTCAAAAACGAAAATACAATTCATAAATTACTTAACAAATCAAACAAGGATAAAATCGTAATGAGAACAGAAAACAAAGCAAAAAAAAACAAAACAAGGGGGTTTATCCTTATTTTCACATTCGCAAGTTTGTTTTCCATTCATCAAGCATCTGCATTGGAGGAAATCTCTATTGGCACCAAGATAGCAAATGATTATAGTAATTTTTATTCTACAGATCGCCTCACAAGAATGGGCATTGGATTTCTATCAATGGGCATTATAGCAAATTCAAAAATGGATGAAAACCTCCAAAACTGGTATCAAGATAAAGTACGCAGCAATAAAACAGACCGTTACTCAAAAACCGCTAAACTTTTCGGTGAAGGTGCATATTTACTGCCTATTTCCATATTAGCAAGCAGCGCACGCTACCTCGATTCAGATTCTAAAATTGGCAACTGGGGATTAAACTCAGCAAGAGCTTACACCGTAGGCCTACCCACTATGTGGATGATGCAAAAACTTACAGGTGCCTCAAGACCCAATGAATCAAACGGCTCTAAATGGAGGCCTCTCAACGACAACAATGGCGTAAGCGGACACGCATTCGTGGGTGCCGTTCCCTTCTTAACTTTAGCACGAATGAACGATAATAAATTCATCAAATACGCATCTTACGCCGCATCCAGCCTCGCAGCTTGGTCAAGAGTAAACGACAATAGACACTACACCAATCAAGCAATACTCGGCTGGCAAATGGCGTATGAATCCGTAGGCTCTGTTTTTGACACAAACAACAATAAAGCAACAAAAATCTCTTTTATCCCCCTCATCGGCAATGAATATTACGGCATTAATATAATCGCAAGATGGTAATACCTAAACACAAAAAAATAACCAGCAAAAAAGAATAAGGGTTATTCCATTTATTAACCAATTGATTTTCTTGTTATTATAATTTTTTGCTAATATTAGTTAAATATTAAAAAAACACCGATTGGCTCTTTTAGCGTCAATCTCTCATTTGTTATCACTTGATATTTAACCAAGCACTAAAGAGCAAAGACCTTCACACTTTGGT